>PUMS01000044.1 GCA_003551485.1 Phycisphaeraceae bacterium
CCGACGCCGCCGCGGCGATCGTGGCGGTGCGGGCACCCCGCACGATCGCCGCGGGCACGGGCGGGCGACGGCGACGCTTGCGGCCGGGAATCCGAAGCTGGCGCAGGCACCTCGCTCAAGCCTCCACCTCCTCGGGCAGGGGGAACAGCTCACGGGAGGTCGGGTAGAGGCGACTCGGATTCTCGCCCTTGACCCAGGCTGTCAGTGCCCGCTGGACCTTGCCGTAGCGCTGGATGCGTTCGCTGAACGAACTGCCACGCTGGCTGTGCAGCTGGTGGCGAAGCAGGACGATCACTCCCTCATCGTCCGAGGTGACGATGCCCGTGGTCAGCTTGCGGCAGAAGTCCTTGAGCATCTTCAGATTGACCGTGTAGTACGCCCGGGCGATCACCGCTCGCGTGATGGCGGTGTTCACGCGCCGCGCAGCGCTGACGAGGGGCAGGTTCGAGATGGCGAACTCGATCGCCTCCTCGTGGCGACGCAGTGCCTGGGAGGCCCGCGATGGCGACAGGATCGGTGGCTCACCGAAGCCGGCGAGCATGGCCCGCAGGGTGGCGAGGCGGTGGTTGGTGACATCGCCGTTGGTGCCGGCGATGTTGAGGATGTCCGCTGTCGAGCGCAGCTTGCCGCAGTCGATGGCCATCATCGAGTCCGGATCGACGTTCCGCCAGACGATCATCTCGATGGGCACACCGGCCATGGTGATCGCCCACAGCCGGTGCTGGCCGTCCAGCAGCGTGCCATCGGGCCCGAAGGCGATGCCGTTGTGGGTCAGCCTCCACTTGCCCTCGCGCATGTCGCGGGCCAGGCGCTGCACGTGCTTCTCGGAGACCCTGCGGTTGTTGGTATTGGCCGTTTCCAGCCATTTCAGCGCCCGGTCTGTATCGACGACCATGCGTTCGACGGTCAGTTCGCTGGAGGTGGAGTTGAGGGTCAGTGGTCCGTTCATGCGTCACCTGCTTTCTGTGGGTGGAGGTAGGAGGTCAGGGTCTGAACCAACTGGCGGGCGTAGTCAGTGCCCATGGCTGCGACGATCGCGCGAGCGCCATAGGCGGGGTCGTGTGGGAGGTTGAGGTTGGTCTGGGCCAGGACGGGTCGCGGCTGGCGGATGGGATTGGGAGAGTCAGCACTGCGTTTGCGATGGCGGTTGATGGTGCCCGTCTTCATGCGGGTGACGGTGCCGTGCTTGGTCTTGTAGGTGCGAGGCCGAGGGGATGGAGTCTCACTGTGCGAATCGCACAGTGAGCGTCGCGTGCGGCTGACCATCTCATTGCCAACACCGCACCGCTTGGCGACTTCACGGTCCGACCACTGCGTCCACTCCTCGTCCTCCAGCATCGTCAGAACGGCCTTGCGCTTGTCGGCGTTCGTGCGACGCAGCCCGTGATCGGCGTTCGCACCGACCGAGTAAAGAACGGCATCGCGCTGCGTGCCCTGGCGGACGTCGGCGTACACGTAGTCGCAGTTGATCCGCCTGTTACCCCAGTAGCGGTGGAAGCCATCGGCCAGCCAGTGGGTGGTCCCGTCAAAGAAGACGGTCACCGGCGGGAGTGTCGCCCCGTTGCGGTAGAGCTCGGCGTACTCGGCGACCACCTGCTCGTCGATGAGCACACGCGACTGGGTGCCGCCATCGATGCGAATGTCGTCGAGGTGCAGGGTCTTGATTTCAGGCATGGATCGCTCCTCGTGGTCCCGGTGGGTCAGGTCGCCTCCGTGTGGACGCGGGTCACTCCTCCCCCGCGACCATGGCGGCCGTGCGGGCGTAGCCGGCGATGTCCACGAGGTTGTCTCGCTTGTGGCGATGGGCCTGGCGGGCGAGCTTGACCGCGATCATGCACAGCGGCACATCCATGGCGGTGATCATGGTGTCCGGCCGCAGCCGGTCAGCCAGGATCGCCGTCCACATCCGGGCGGTGCGTGTGAAGTCCTCGCTGGGATGGCCGTAGTCGGTGTTGCGCTTGCCCGCGGTCAGCCGGCCCGCCTCTTCCAGGATGCCCTGGCGCTGGGCGGGGAGTGAGCGCATGGCCTGGATCGGCTCCATCGTCACGGCATCGAATACCGGCAGCTCGAGCTGTCGGGCCACGAGGTACTCGAGGGCGGCACCGAGCGAACGCTGCCACCCGGGCAGCATCGCCAGGGCATCGCACTGAAGCAGCAGTGCCAGGTCGGCACGCAGGTAGCTGGAGCGCGGCAGGTCGGTGCGGCCACCGAAGTTGTCGGCAGGGTTGACCACCTCCCAGCCCGCGCGGGCCAGCCGCCTGGCCGCGGCGTTGAAGGTCGGCACGTTGTGGGCCGGCATGCCCGACATCGGGCCGGCGAGGTAGATGCGTTTCGGTTTGCTCATGTCAGTTGTTCTCCGGGTTCATGGCTGCGCCGCAGAGCGGGCAGCGGTGCAGGGGCAGTTGGGCGATGGCGACCTCGACCCGTCCGCCGGGTGTCGGCGTACAGCGCCGGGTCAGAAGCACGTCGATCTGGCTGTCGTCCTCGTAGACGCCCGCATGGGCGAGTGAGTCGAGCAGGGCCTTCTGAATGTTGTCGATGTCACGCCTTCGCCGGTCAGGTGGGAAGGCATCCATCGCCAGGGCGATGCGTCCACCCGCTGGCGGCTTGCGGGGGCCGTTGCCGGCGAGCGATGCGCAGACGTTGTGGCGGAACGCCCGGCCCTCGCGGCTGATCAGCATCCGACCCCGGAAGGTGCGCCAGTAGTGGTTGACCGAGGGCGGGTAGGGCAGGATCAGCTTCATCCTCACCTCGTTCACCGCCGCCACGGCGGGGTGTTGTCGTGAACCGGTGCCTGCGCCCCGGAAGTGCCGCCGCCCCCGGAAGTGCCGCCGCCCCCGGAAGCGGCACCGGCCCCGCTTCCCTTCGCCTCGAAGCCCTTGATCTCGTTGGTGAGCTCGCCGGTGTCCTGACGCTTCTTGAGCTTGACGTTGATCACCAGTGGCAGGTTGTGCAGCTCGACGCTGTCGCGTGGCTGGAGCACACCCACCGCGCGGCAGATGGCCGACAGCTCGCCCCGGGCGATCTTCACCGCCGTGGCGTTGGGGTTGTTGAGGTTCAGCCGCGCCCACAGCACGC
>PUMS01000210.1 GCA_003551485.1 Phycisphaeraceae bacterium
GGCCGGTGTCGCTGGTGTTCTGCGACCCGCCCTACCGCATCGCCGAATCGTCGGGAGGAATGAACAAGCTGGTGACGCTGCTCGGCCGCGCCGCCAGGCTGCTCGAGCCCGAATCGGCGGTGATCCTGCGCCTGCCCCGCGAGCTCACCCCGCCCAGCCCGCCGGGCCTGGTCACCATCGAGAGCTTCATCTTCGGCTCGATGCGCCTGGTGTGGTACGAACCGGCCGCCCCCGGAGACGAGACGAAAAGGTGTCAGGACCCCTCTTTGTGTCCTACTGAATCACTCCCATCGGTAAACGCAATTGATTCACGGAACGATCCCCAGATGCCCCGGATGAACCCGGCGCTGTTCTTTTCCGCGGGTTCGTCCCTTCGCGTGAGGCATCTGACTCCCGATTGACCCATCGCTTCCCCGCCGTCGGTGTTATCGCATCACCGAGAAGGGACACGCCGTCACGACAGCCGCCCTCATGGTCCGTCACGTCGACACCCGCTCACTCCAGGCCGCGCAACATCGTGAAGTCCGCAGGCAAAGTTCTGACTTGTAATCCAGGCGATCAAGCCCCGCCGATGCACGCGATCATCGGGCCGCGAGGGGGGACGCCTCCGGACAAGACTTGTGACCTGCACCTGGCAGGGCCAGCGCGTGTTCGCCTCCGTGCAACAGGCCGTCACCGCCCCTCCCCCTGATCCTCACCCCGCGCCCAGCTCCACCATCACCTTGCCGTCGACCTCGCCGTCGATCATTCGGCCGATGGCCCGAGGGACCTGCTCGAGGGTGCAGGTGTCGGTGATCAGCAGGGCGGGGTCGAAGCGGGCATCGGCGGCGATGCGCTCGAGCAGGTCGACCGTGTCGCGGAAGTCGTCGAAGCTGTAGACGCGGCTGCCGATCCAGCTCAGTTCCTTGAACACCACCGCGTTGTGGTCGGTCGGGGCCGGCGCGGCGAAGAGGCCCACCTGGCAGACCCGGCCGCGGGCCCGCGCTGACTTCGCGGCCAGCTCGACCCCGCCGGGGGCGCCCGAGACCTCGAAGACCACGTCGAAGCCCTCACCGCCGGTGATCCGGTCGCACTGCGCGGCGGGGTCATCGGCGGCATCGATGACCTCCAGACCCAGCGACCGCGCCAGCGCCAGCCGGGCCGGCCGCGGCTCGCACACCCGCACCCTGGCCCCGCAGAAGGCGGCGACGATGCCGATGGCCAACCCGATCGGTCCGCCGCCGATCACCAGCGCCCGTTCGGCGGGCAGCAGGCCCGCGCGGCGGCAGTCGTGCAGCGCCACGGCGAACGGCTCGGTAAGCGCGGCGATGCGGTCGCTTAGCCCATCGGGCACGGCGATGGCCTTGGCCGCATCCACCAGCATCGCGCTGCCGAAGGCCCCATCCCGATGCACCCCCAGCACCTGCAACCGCCGACACACGTGGGCAAACCCCCGCCGGCACGCCTCGCAGCGCAGGCAGCTCACCAGCGGCTCGACCACGATCCGATCGCCCGGCTTGAACCCGCCTTCCACCTGCGGCCCCACGGCCTCGACCACGGCGATGAACTCGTGGCCCTGCACCAACGGCATCTTCGCGTTGGGGTGGTGGCCCTGGAAGATGTGCAGGTCGGTGCCGCAGATGCCGGCGAAGCGCGGCCGGATGCGCAACTGACCGGGTCCGGGCTCGGTTTCGGTCTCGGGCCGCTGCTGAAGCTGCATGGAACGCGGGGCGGTGGTGACCAGGGCTGTCATGGGCCATCTCCTTGGGTTGCGGGGGTCTACCAGGTCGGGCCGGCCCCGCTGGGGGGGCAACCATCATGAAGCGACTGCGATGGTAGCATGTTGGCAAGGCGCGTTGCGTGCCGGTGCTCGGGGGCGCCGCGTGGAGACACGATCATGAGCAGGCCCATCACCACCCCGCAACCGCGGTTCATCCCCCTCCACAGGCGCCGCTGCTGGGTGCTGGCGCTGTTCGCCGGCATGTTCATCATCGCCCCCGACGGGGCCGGCTTCGCCCCCGCCACCCCCGCCGCGGATCAGCCGCCGCAGCGCCAGACGCGCGTGACGATCGATGGCACGCAATGGCGCATCAACGGTGAGCCGACCCATCGCGGCAGCGCTGCCGAGGGGCTGCTGATGAACGTGCGGATGGTCAACAGCGTCTTCGAAGACACCGGCCCCGCCGCGCGCAACCTCCCCGAGGGCTTCGACCCCGATGCCAACACCGCCCGCTTCATCGAGAAGATGCCCGACTACGTCGAGCACGGTGTGCGGGCGTTCACCATCAGCCTTCAGGGCGGGATGCCCGGCTACGAGGGGGCGGTCAACTCCGCCTTCAACGCCGATGGCACGCTGCGCAACGGTTACCTCGCCCGCGTCCGCCGCGTGATCGAGGCCTGCGACCGCCACGGTGTGGTTGTGATCCTCACCTGCTTCTACCAGCGCCAGCACTCCCACGAGCGCGCCCTGGCCGGCAGGGATGCGATCCGCAACGCCGTGGCCAACACCGCCCGGTGGGTGGCCGATGAGGGCTTTACCAACGTCGTGCTCGAGATATCCAACGAGTACCGCCACGGCGGGTTTGGGCGCTGGCGGGATGGCGACTGGCTTCGCAGCGATGAGGGGCAGGTCGAGCTGATGAAGATCGCCCGCCGCGCCAACCCCGACCTGCTGGTGAGCACCAGCGGCATGGGCGGCGGCCGCATCCCCGCGGCCATCGCGGAGGCTGCGGATTACATCCTGATCCACTTCAACAACACCGCCCTCGGCGACATCCCCGCGCGCATCGAGGCGGTGAAGCCGTTCAACAAGCCCATCGTGTGCAACGAGGACAACAAGATCGCCCGCCAGGGCGCCCAGGCAGCGCGCGCCTCGGTCCGCACCGGCGCCGGCTGGGGCCTCATGCACAGCCGCAAGAACCAGTACATCCCCTTCGAGTTCGACGGGGCCGAGGATGACCCCATCGTCTACGCCGCGATGCGGGAATTGACCACCCCCGGCCCCGGCCCCGCCACCGGCCAAGCGGATGAGGCCGCGGCGGAAGTGGTCTCGATCACCCTCACCCAGCCCACCGATGGCACCGTCTTCACCCAC
>PUMS01000147.1 GCA_003551485.1 Phycisphaeraceae bacterium
CGAACTGGCCGCCGAGTGGGTGCACCAGCTCGTGGTGCCGCTGGCCGATGGGGTGGCGGTGACGATGTCCGACATCAGCCGCCGCAAGAAGTCGGAACACGAGCTGGACCGATTCTTTTCGCTGTCGCTGGGCCTGCTGGCGATCACCGGCTTCGACGACTACTTCAAGCGAATCAATCCCGCCTTCCAGCGCGTGCTGGGCTGGTCGCCGCGCCAGCTCATGGCCCGCCCGCACCTGGACCTGGTGCATCCGGACGACCTGGAGCAGACCCGCGAGGTCTTCGACCGGATCAGGGCCGGTGAATGCATCGGCGACTTCGAGAACCGCATCCGCTGCGCCGATGGCAGCTACCGCTGGATCGCCTGGAGCGCCACCGCTTCCGACGGCGAGGTCTACTGCATCGGCCACGATGTCACCGGCCGCCACGCCGCCGCCGAGGCGCTGCGGGCCAGCGAACGGCGGTACCGGGCGATCGTCGAAGACCAGACCGAACTGATCTGCCGCTTCCTGCCCGATGGCCGGCTCACCTTCATCAACGGCGCCTATGCCAGGCTGCTGGGCCGCACGAGCGATCAGCTCGTGGGCGAGGACTTTTTCAGCCTGGTGTCCTGCCAGCACCGCGAGGCGCTGACCGGGGCACTGGCCGAGGCCGAGCGCGAGGACCGGGTGCACACCTGCGAACTGGAGGTCACCCTGCCCGACGGCGCGGCCTGCTGGCAGCAGTGGACCGTCCGCGCCCTGCACGATGAGGCGGGGAGGCTGCTGGAATACCAGGCCGTCGGCCGCGACATCACCGAGCGCCGCCAGGCCATCGAGCGTCACACCCAGCTCGAGGCGGACCTGCGCCACGCCCAGAAGATGGAGGCGGTGGGCACGCTGGCCAGCGGCGTGGCCCACGACTTCTCGAACCTGCTGACCGTCATCTTCGGCTACACCGACCTGGCCGCCAAGCTGCTGCCCGCAGCCCATCCGGCCAGGCCGTATCTGAAGACCATCGAGGAGGTCGCCACCCGCGCCACCGGCGTGACCAACTCGCTTCTGACCTTCAGCCAGCGAAGGGCCATCGAGAAGCGGCCGGTGAACCTGGCCGAACTGGCCGGCGAATCGATGAAACTGCTGCGGCGCGTCATCCCCCGCTCGATCGCCATGCACCAGCAAGTCGAACCCGCGGGCGTGTGGGTCGAGGGCGATGAGACCCAGCTTCAGCAGGTGCTGATGAACTTCGCCCTCAACGCCCGCGATGCCGTGGCCGACGGCGGCGAGCTTCGCATCGAGGTGCGGGGGGATGAGGATGAGCAGGGCCGGCCCATCGCCGTGCTGGCGGTGGCCGACAACGGCCCGGGCATGGATGAGCAGACCCGCCAGCGCATCTTCGAGCCGTTTTTCACCACCAAGCCGCGCGGTCAGGGTACGGGCCTGGGCCTGTCGATCGTTCACGGCATCGTGGCCGATCACGGCGGCAGCGTGCGCGTCGAGTCGGCCCCGGGCCGCGGCGCTCGCTTCACGGTGACGCTGCCGGCCATCGCCTGCCCGCAGGATCAGGGCCGCAGCGAGCCGGACACACCCTTCAGTGCCGGCGCCGGTGAGACGGTGCTGGTGGTCGAGGATGATGCCTTCGTGCGCTCGATCATCGCCTCGACGCTGGATGAGGAGGGCTTCGAGGTCATCGAGGCCGCCGACGGCATCGAGGCCGTCTCGAAGCTGGATGAGCTTGGCCAGCGCATCCGCCTGGTGCTGCTGGACATGGACCTGCCGCGGCTCAACGGCGAGCAGGTGCTCGAGCGCATCCGCCGGCAGCGCCATCGCCTGCCGGTGATCGTGCTCACGGGCAACCCCGGCCACGAGCCGGCGAGCAACGGCAACGGCAACGGACACCGCTCGACCGCGGTGCTGAGAAAACCCTTCCAGATGGGTACGCTGATGCAGACCATCTGTCACATCCTCGGCAAACCACGTCAACAGGAGGCCGCCGTATGAGCCATGTCTGCAAGGTCCTGCTCGTGGACGACCACGCCATGGTCATGGAGGCGCTGGCCGAGCACCTGTCGCGGGAGCCGGGCTTCGAGGTCGTGGGCACCGCGCCCGACGCCGAGACCGCCATCGACAAGGCGCTGGTGAGCAACCCGGATGTGGTCGTCATGGACATCGACATGCCGGGGCTGATCAGCTTCGATGCCGCCGACCGTATCCAGTCGCTGCTTGACAGGGCGCGGGTGGTCTTCCTCAGCGCCTTCACCCACGACCGCTACATCCAGCAGGCACTGGCGGTCAAGGCCCGCGCCTACGTGACCAAGGGCGAGCCGCTGGGCCGCGTGGTCGAGGCCATCCGCACCGTGGCCCGGGGCGGCACGTACTTCTCCAGGCAGATCCGCGAGCGGCTGGTGGTCGACCGCGGCCGGGTCGAACTGCCCGCCGACAACACGCGCATCGCCGCCCTCTCCGAGCGCGAGGTGCAGGTGCTGCGCTACGTGGCCTCGGGCATGAGCAAGAAGGAGATCGCCCAGACCATGCACCTGAGCGTCAAGACCGTCGAGAATCACTGCACCAACCTGATGGCCAAGCTCAACATCCACGACCGCGTCGAACTGGCCCGCTTCGCCATCCGCGAGAAGCTGGCCGAAGCCTGATCGCCCCCCGGAAGGGCCGTGAAATCGGTTACCTGCAGGGTGGGTCAAGCGCCACGGCCCCACCGCCACCGCCAGTGGACGTCCCGTGTCACGGATCGTGCCCGGAGCCGGAGAATGATCGCGGGGGCATATCGCCTGTGCCACCCCGCCACGCTCAGTCCGCGCTGGGATTGTCCCCCTGTGCCCATGGCCAAGGTCAGGGGAGTTCGCGGTAAGTGTCCAGGGGCTCGGGGTGGAGGGGCCGCTGCGTTTGACCCACCCTGCATCCGGCGGCGGCCGGGGTCCGATTTCGCATGGTGGGGCTTGGCCGTAGAATAGCCGGCTGTGGCCGCCGGTGGCTGGATGCCCCTTCCAGCCCACCACCCCCACCCCCTGCCTCAGCCCCCCAAGCCCCTGCGGACGGATGCGCCTCGTTCCCGGCGGCGCCCGGCCGTGTTGGCAG
>PUMS01000331.1 GCA_003551485.1 Phycisphaeraceae bacterium
AGGCGCTGCTCGGCCTCCTTGATCTCGGCGCGTTCGGCGTTGAGCTCGCGCTCGAAGGCCTCGCGACGGCTGGTCAGTTCATCTCGGACGTCGAGCTCGAGCTGCTTCTTGAGTGTGGCGGCCTCGGACCGCGCGTTCTCGATCAGTCTTGCCGCTTCCTTGCGGGCCTCGCTCAGCGACTGCGCGCCCAGCGTCCGGGCCAGCAGCATCCATAGCACCACGCCGAGCAACACCCCGCCGATGCCGACGCTGAAGGTCAGGATATCGGCAAGCACAGGGACCGGATATAGCATGCACAAACCCCTTTCCAGGCCGCCGTTGCGGCCAGTATGGGGTACGTGCCGTCAGAGAGGGCGATCAGCGACAGATCAACGCATGCGCAGCGGCAGCAATCAGGCCGGACTCCGGTGGCGGCCATCGCCACACGCCGCCCACCGCCGCCCCAGAGGGTTCAGGCGCGGCGACAATGGGCGGGGCGACACTCGGCCACGCGATCCGAGGCAGACAAGCGTGCGGTCCGACTTCAAGGGGCCAGTTGGCAGGCCAGGCGTCAGGCATGGTCAATCTATCCCGGCCGCCGAACGCGAGGGCGGCGGCCTGTCCGGCACTCCGGCCGCTGGACCGGGCACCGGTCTGATCGGTCACGGCTCGGAACCTCCCTGGTTCCGGCACGTACCGGTTTAAGCTGACCGTCGCGGCGGCTTTCACCCGCGCCGCAAGGACGCGGCAAGCCGCACCCACGCGGCTGGATGCCCTTCTCCCCGCGGTGGCGGGTGAGCCTCCGGCACGGGGCGCGGCGAGCGGGGGCTCGCCATTGAGAGGGCCTGGCCACGTTGCAATAATGTTAAACTGCCTTCTCGGCCCCCGTCAACCCGCCTCCTCCCGCTGGGCGAGCCACCACCGCCGCACAGGGCCGGCAACGATCGCCTCCTGTTTCCGCCAGCCGCTCCTGCACCTGTTTCGACCTGCGCCGTTCGTCTCCCGCCCCGCGAGGTGCTACGCTGCTGTACGGGCCCCCTGATCTCGCCGTGCCTGCGCCAGAGCCCGCAGCGATGAGGGCAGGGGGTCCGGATGGGACCACCCATGCTCACACTGGAGGACGTTCACAAGCACTACCGCCAGGGCGGTCAGGCCGTGCGGGCCCTGCAGGGCGTGAACCTGTCGATTCGGGAAGCCGGCTACTACGCCATCATGGGGCCCTCCGGCAGCGGCAAGAGCACCCTGCTGCACCTGCTGGCCGGCCTGGATCGGCCCGACCGGGGCCGAATCCTCGTCGGTGGAGATGAGCTGACGCGGTTGAACGAGGCCGAGCTGACCCGCTTCCGCCGCCACCGCATCGGCATCGTGTTCCAGCAGTTCAACCTCATCCCCACCCTCACCGCCGCGCAGAACGTGATGCTGCCCGGCGTCATCGACCGACGGCCGAGGGCCTGGCTGAGGCAGCGCTGCGATGAGCTGCTCGAGCAGCTCGACATGCTGCCCCGTGCCGAGCACCGGCCCGATGCACTCAGCGGCGGCGAGCAGCAGCGCATCGCCATCGCCCGCGCGCTGCTGTTCGAGCCGCCGGTGCTGCTGGCCGACGAGCCCACGGGCAACCTGGATTCGGCCTCCAGCGACCGGCTGTGGCGGCTGCTGGCCGACATCGCCCAGCAGCATCGGATGATGGTGCTGATGGTCACCCACGAACCGGCGGCGGCGGTGCACTGCCGCCAGGTCTTTGTCTTCCGCGATGGCAGTTGTCGCGGGCAGTTCGAGGTCGACGGTCTTGACATCACCGCTGTGGCAGCTCGCTACCAACAGCTTGGCCGCTAGAAAAGGCCGCACGCTGCTGCTCATCCTCGCCATCGCCCTGGCGACGATGCTGGGCAGCATGCTCGCGGTGTCGATGCGCTCGCTGGAGCAGTCGATCCTCGACGGCATCGACCGGCTCATCGGCTACGCTGACCAGCGCATCGTGCCGCAGCGCGGCGGGGGGGCGGTGCCGCTGGAACTGGCCGGCCGGATCGAGGCCCTGGACGAGGTCAAGGCCGTCTGGCCCTTTGCCAAGGTGCCGCTCACCGTCGGGTCGCTTGCCGCCGCCGAGGAACTGCCCGTCACCGCCGAGGGCATGATCCCCCAGCGCCACGGCGCGATCTACCAGGCCGTGCTCACCGATGGCCGCCTGCCCGACGCCAAGGGCGAGACGGCCGTGGATGCCGCCGTGCGGCAGCGACTGGAACTGGAACTGGGCGATGAACTGATCACCGGCGGGGGCCTGGGCGAGCCGCTGACGGTCGTCGGCTTCATCACCCGCCCGCCCCTGGGCGCCATGCCGCGGCACGTGATTTTGGTCACCTTCGAGCAGGCCCAGGCCATGTCGCGATTCCCAGATTCGGTCAGCCGCCTGGACATCCTGCTCGCAGACGGCGTCGACGCCGAGGCCTTCGCCCAGCGCCACAGCGGCCTGCTGCCGGCTGACGTGCGATTCCAGACGCCCATCGCCGCACGCGCCGGCATCAACGACCTGATGCGCGGGCTGCACTGGTCGTTCCTGGCGGCGATGGTGCTGGTCTACCTCTGCGCGGCCTACATCGTGCTGACCAGCCTCACCACCGCCGTCACCCAGCGGGCGCGCGAGCTGGCCATCCTCCGCTGCATCGGCGCCAGCCGCCCCCAGATCGCGCTGATGCAACTGACCACGGGCCTGGTGCTGGCCCTGATCGGAGCGCCGCTGGGCATTCCCCTGGGCATCAGTGCTGCGGGCCTGCTGCCGGCCTGGGTGCCCGAGCTTTTCGATGAAACCATGGTCGTGCGGGGCACCGACCTGGCCATCGCCTTCGGCGCGGCGGCCGCGGCGGGGCTGATCGGCGCAGCGTACCCGGCCTACCTGGCCTCTCGCGTGCAGCCGCTGGAGGCCCTCGCCCTCCAGGCGAAAAAGCCCCGCCGCCGCGCGCTGTGGCTGTGTACCGCCGCGGGCCTGGCCATGCTGGCGGTGGCGCCGGTGAACATGCTGCTGGTGCGCGAGGCCGAGGCCTCGTTCTGGACGCACACCTTCCTGGGCATGCCGCTGACGTTCGTGGGCTACGTG
>PUMS01000302.1 GCA_003551485.1 Phycisphaeraceae bacterium
CCCATACCTTTCCGATATGTCGCACGCACATTTTCCTGCCCTGAAGGCAGCCGCTTGCCGGTAATCCCATCGCCGAATTGAATGGTTGTCTTGCCGTCATCATCGATCCGGGTGGTAAAAACGCGTTCATCGGGATCGCGGCCAAAGAATGACGATACTTCATGCCATTGGAGGTCATTGACACGCACACTCAGTGTCGACGTCGATCCGCTCGGAGTCGGCGCACTGACAAACGTCAGGGGAGACTGCCGCAGCAAAAATTTTTGATACTGCTGACCGGCATCGCCGCTTCCAAGAACATCTGAAACGGTTTCGCCGTGGGTGGCCCGGGATACATTGGCATTGATCATAACACTTTTGCGGGTGTATGATTGATTTGCAAGTTCTTTTGTAAATGTTAACCTGGTAAATCCGTCTTCAACAGTCACTGTATCTATGGTCATCACTTCACTTTTGATCACACCCGGCTGATCAATTGGTTCTCCGGTAAGAATAACAGTTTGACCGTCTTTTAAGTAGAGATCAATTTTGTCAAGCAATACATTGTTGCCGTGTACCTGCTCCTCTATCGGAATATCTGCAAGTTCAAGCCGTTCACTGAATATGTCGACGGCTGTTCCTCGGATGATCGAAAAATCATCATTATTCGGATCCCACCATGGATCTTTTCCGGATAAAGTGATTTCAGTGGTTTTACTGCTTATGCCATATTCGGTTCGCGGGAATGTCCTTACGTTGGCAATTGTATGGATGCTTGTCTGATTGCCTGGCTTATTAATCGCGATATAGCTTCCCGGGAGAACCTCATCATACGCATTATCAAGGTATAGTTTTTCACCTGATTCATTCTTTGTCGGAGACCAGTCCCCCCAATCATTTTGCGGTTTAGGACTCCCCTTTTCATAATCCATGATTTTGGGTGCATTATATCCAAACAGCGAAACACGTTTCCCAAGAGCGAATACACCGGTTTCACCCGGGGCGGTTTTTTGCGAGCGCAGGTTTTCAAATATTTTCACCAGATCCTGTATCGACCAGTTTTGAATGGCAGCGAGAGCAAGCAGATTTTTTGATTTCCAGGTTTTGCCAAACATCTGGTTTTTAATCGTTGTCTCCGTAAGCTTAAATGAAGTTGAAAATACAGTCCCCGGCAGCAGCGGAACTTTAGCGGTAAATATTTTTACCGGCGTTATGCCATCCAGTGAAATGAGGGTGGTATGAGAGTCTTCTTGTGATTCAACATGGGTAATTAATCTCACTTTACGGTCGGTTTTGCTTGCAACGATCAGCAGCCGATCTCCCTGTTTCAGATTGATCCCTGTTCCGGCAACAGTTACGCTCTTTATATTTGTATTGAGAGGTTGCTGCATTGTCAGCCGTGGTTTGATTTTATTCCACTCAGGCCGTGCTTTAATCTCTTCCACAGTTTCAAAAGTTTGCGGATCCTCGTTTGGTCCGGGAACGCTTTGTACCTTGGTTCCTATATTAATAATCGTTTCTTGAGTTGCCTGATCTGGTGCACCGGGAGCTTCTTCTATTGTGAATGCCAGGAATGTACTTGCCGCGACCCCCGGATTTAACTCGTAACCGACCAGACGTGCGAGCTCCATAAGTGAACGTCGTTCGACCGCCGTGCGCAGGTACGACTCATTCGCAATGCGTTCTTGATAAAAAGTCAGTACATCGGCTGCCGTAGCCCAGGCATCAAGTAAAGCAACCGTAAAATCGTCATCCTGCCGAGTTCGTAAACTCTCTAACGCCGGATATTCAGAAGAGGATAATCGTGCCAGCATGCTTTGTCTGAATTGCGAATGGGTGCCGACGCGATATTCAATAGCAGTCAAACCCGGACGGTTTGCGATCTTTAGCGGAGTCTGCAGGGTTAACCCTTCGCAGCAACCGCAGTCGTTCAGGTTCCGGAGCGGATTATTTTTTCGTCGTGCACTCATTTCCCACCTCGAATATTAAGCCGCAGCACGCCCCGCTCCGGGAAATTAGGATCGTTGTCCAGGCGGGCAATTTCTAATCTGTTCAATAAAAGTTTACCTTTCTTAAGGGGTTCAGTATCATCCATGCCCTGGCGCTGAAATTTTATTACATGAACGGAATCCACTCCGGATACAGCCTGAGCGGTTTCGTACAGATGACTGCTATAAATTGTTTGTCCGAAGGAAAAGTTATCGGGATGGAAAACTCCGCGGCGTCCGGTCGGCAGGATGCGATTGCTGAACACCTCCAAAAGCGCAGCTTTTACATCGTTGCGGAAGTAATCGGGTTTTACACAGATGACCATCTCGATCTCCAGAGAGACAAACCTTGGTGCGTCAACCTGCAGATCGTAACCGGCCATACGGAATCGTTCCACATGTCGATTAATTTTTGTTTTGAATGACTCATCGACGTTTAATCCTTTCAGGCGGTCGACCGTTAAAAATACTGTATGCCAACTGCCGGTCCAGCGGAAGGTGGCCGCGGCTTTTTGTACATCCGAAAGACGTTCTGTCACCCGGGCATAATCTCTTTCACTGACAGCCCGCTTCTGAGTGCGGAAGGCGGCGGGTGCACGTTGACGTACATCCTCTATTCTTTCCGCATCGACTCCTCCGCGTGCCGGTAATGGGTTGCGAACTTCTGTAATACCGGTGAGATTTGTATATATATGTTTAATCGCTTCCGCACCGATATTCCCTGCGCTTCCATTGCCGGTGCGATAGGTCCCCTTGAATATCATACCCGGTTCCGGACGGACACCGTGTTTGCCGTCGCCGAAACGCAGATAAACCGTTTTGTCGGTTTCTACTTCCGCAACAAAATTGGTATCGCCCGGTCCGCTGCTAAGCAAATCACGTTTCGGATGCCAGGTAACATCTACATTGTGCATACTGCTTTGCAGAGTGATCTTCGGTAATGATTCCTTTATCTCCCACCGCATTGCGGCGCTGGCTGATTTTGATTGTTCGTATGGCGCCGCATGCGTTAATAACCTGTTTTGCAATTTAGGCCGGAAACGCGGATGCATCGGAATGTGTTTGCGATCCTCACAATGGTTATCATCGGTTGA
>PUMS01000279.1 GCA_003551485.1 Phycisphaeraceae bacterium
CGGCGGCGCCATCCACTTCGATGCGCTCAAGCCGGCCCGGCACCGCTGGACTCGCTGCCAGCAGCCGCACCAGTGCCGCCGGGGCCAGGCCCACTGCATCGCCAAGCGAAGCCACCGCCGCCAGAGCCAGCAGTGCGTTGCTCACGTTGTACCGGCCCGGAAGCGGTATGTCGGCTTCAAAGCCGCCGCCACCGCCCGGTCGCTCGATGGCGATACGCGACCCGTGGGCCGTGCCCGCAAGCACGCGCGCCCGCCAGTCGGCCGGTGCATCGCCGCCGATGCGGCACCGCACGACCGGGGCCGGGCAGTCGGCCACGATGCGCCCCGACCAGGGGTCATCGGCGTTGACCACCGCCCGTGCCGAGGGCGCAAGCGCCTCAAACAGCCTCGCCTTGGCCGCGGCGTAGGCATCCATCGTGCCGTGGTAGTCCAGGTGGTCGCCGCTGAGGTTGGTGAACAACGCCGCATCCACCGCCAGGTGCGCTGACCGGCCCTGCGCCAGGCCGTGGCTGGACAGCTCGCACGCCACCGCGCGGCAGCCGGCATCGACCATCCGCCGAAGCCAGCGGTGAAGCTCGATCGGCCCCGGCGTGGTCAGCGAGGCCGGTTGCGGACCATCGCCCACGTCGTTGACAACCGTCCCCAGCAACCCGCAGCGAAGACCCGCCCCGGCCAGCAGGTGCCGCATCAGAAACGCCACCGTCGTCTTGCCGTTGGTGCCCGTGACGGCCAGCACGCGCAGCACGCGGCCGGGATGGCCGTAGAAGCGGTCGGCGAGCTGGGCGGTCAACTGGCCATCGACATCCGGCCCGGTGGCCCAGGCCAGGCGCCGTTCGGCATCGTCAGCCGGCGGACGAGGCGCGACGACTCCCGCAGCACCGCGTTGGATCGCATCGCCGATGTAGCGCTGCCCATCATCGCCGCTGCCCCTGCGGGCGATGAAAAGCGTGCCCGGTTGAGCCTGACGCGAATCATCCGTCAGTTCGCGGATAGCGGGCGCCTCGCCGGGCGGTGAGCACATCTTCAGGGGCAGGCCCTCGATCAGTTCGGGCAGGGGTTTCATCGGGTGGCCTTCCATCGGTCTCGTCGCCGGTTGTAGCGGTCTGGCAGCATGGGCAACATGGGTATTATCGGTCATCGTCCCGGCCGCGGCCCAGAAATCGCCTTCACGGGGCGCGGCCCCCGCCCGCCGGTGGGGTCATTATGGCATACATGGCCATGCGCCTCATGGTTTTTCATGTAAGCGGGTTTTCGTTGATTGGCGCAGCACGCCCCGAGGGACGGTCAGGCGGCCCCGGCCACCACATCGAAGACAATTTTTGTGCGAGAAGATTTGCCTTCCCCCGAGCATGGGGTACGTTTCACTCCAACGATGGTGGCTCAGGCCTGTTGGCGATGACCGGCCACCATAAACCACGCCACACACCACGCAACGAAGGTGGCAACCGCTCCATGTTACTTGCGTGGATGACTCCCCCAACAACGCAACGGGAGAAAGAACCAATGAAGAATCGAGCCTCGCAGACGATTGTGTGTCGCACCGCACCGGTCCTGGTTGGCGCAGCGCTGCTGCTGCTGGCAGTGCAGCCGGGGCATGCGGTGCAGTTGAAGTTCTCGACCTTCTATGGCGACACCGAAGCGCAGGTGCAGATGGAATCGTTCACCGGCAGTGTGCCCGCGGGTTCACTGATCTGGGATGTGCAGAACGGGGATCAGACGAGAATGGTCGCGTTCTGCATCGAACCGGCGGCGACCATCCTCACCGGCGCGTGGACCAGCTATAACCCGCACGAGAGCGCACCGGCCTACATCAGCCAGCAGCGCGAGCGGCTCATCGGGCACTGGTTCGGTCATCACTTCGACCTTTTCTCGCTGGGCAGCGGTGACTTTGTCAACATCACCTGGGAGCGGGATGAGGCCATCGCCTTTCAGCTCGGACTCTGGGAACTGATCTACGAGGATTACACCGTCGATTTCAACGACCCCACATCGCTCGCCGGACTGGACGTGACCGACGGTGCCTTCGCCGCCTGGACTTCCAAGACGGACTATGAAGGGGCGCTGACGCTGGCCAACCAGTGGCTGGCCGAACTCGACTTCAGCGATGATGGCGATTACATGGACCTGCTCTTCCTGACCCATGGCGAGCATCAGGACCTTGTCACCGGCCTCAACGGCGGCGGCGGCAACCCGCCCAATCCGCCCAAGTTCACCTCCGGCATCCCCGAGCCGGTGACCGGCGGTCTGGCAGCCATGGGGCTGGGCGCCCTGTGCCTGGCCGCGGGCCGACGCCGGCGCCAACGGTGAACCGGGCGCGGCGATAACGCCATTATCCACGCTCCCTCGCGGCGGGCCCGATTCCGGGCCCGCCGTCTGTTGCGCCCCGCTGGATGACCGGCGCCACTGGAGGTTTGTCCACCAGTGCCTTCTCCTGCGCCAGCGACACTGTCTGGCAGGCAGCCAGTGGCACCCGATCCATCCTGCAGCATCCGACTTCATAAGCTCTGGCACGCACCCGCCCCGGCGTGAACGACACCCTTGGCGAGCGGATGGCAGTGCCCTTTCTCCCCTCTCCCACCGGGAGAGGGGCCGGGGGCGAGGGCAGGTTCGCACGCCCCGAGCGTGTCTGCCCTCACCCCGACCCTCTCCCACCGGGAGAGGGAGGAAGAGGCATCCCGCGGCATGTGTCACACACCCCCCTGCCTCGCGTCCCGAGCCCGCCCGCGCGCTTTACACCTTTGCGGGCCCGCACTACATTGATTGGCTTCCCGCCTTCTTCCAATCCCGTGCAGGAGATGCTTACGATGGCCATCGAGACGCTTTACGATAAGGACGGTTCGCTCAACGCCTTGCAGGGCAGGACGGTGGCGGTGCTCGGCTACGGCAGCCAGGGCCACGCCCACGCCCAGAACCGGCGCGACTCGGGACTGAACGTCATCGTCGCCAACCGGCGGGATTCGGCCAACGGCAAACTGGCCATCGAGCACGGCTTCGACCCCGTCAGCGTCGATGAGGCCACCAAGACCGCCGACGTGCTCATCTTCACCCTGCCCG
>PUMS01000205.1 GCA_003551485.1 Phycisphaeraceae bacterium
TGACGTTGCCCACATCGCTCATCGGCTCGGGCTGGAGAATCTGCCAGCCGCCGACCAGCAGCATGGCCGCGATGAAGGCCTGGCTGTTGAACTCCAGCAGCGGGATGAACACGCCGCTGACCCGGGCCAGGCCCATGTTGTAGCGCGAGTGGTCGCGCACCAGGTCCTGGAAAAGCCCGGCGTTGACATCCTGGCGGGCAAAGCCCTGCGTCACCCGGATGCCCTGCACGCTCTCGCTCAGCGTCGCCGTCACGCGGCTGAAGCTTTCCTGGATATGCCGATGCGAGCGGCTGAGCAGCCGGCGGAAGCGGTGGTTGATCAGCCAAAGCACCGGCACCAGCGCCAGCACCACCATGAACAGCACCCAGTCGAAATACAGCATCAGCAGCGCGGAGACCAGCATCTGCCCGATCTGCACCAGGCTGACAAACAGCACATCCTGCACCCCGACGCGCACGGCATCGACATCGGCCGTCAGCCGGCTGATGATGCGGCCGGTCTTCCACTTGTGAAAGAAGCCCATCGTCATGGTCTGAAGATGCGAGAAAAGCTGCATCCGCAGGTCGCGCACCACCCGCTCGCCCAGCAACAGCGCCAGCCGCGAGCGAAAGTGGAATATGAGCTGGGTGGAAAATGCCAGCAGGAAGTAGAACCCCGCTCCCATCATCGCCCCGTGGGCATCACCCCCGCTGATCGGCCCATCGATGATCGCGCCGATGGTCGCCGCCAGCAGCGGAAGCTGGATCGAGCGGATGATGACCAGCACGATCAGCCAGTTGCGGATGGCGGCGTAGGGGCGGGTGTAGGCAAACAGGCGCTTGATGAGGCCGAAGTTAAGCGGCGGAGCATCCTCGGCGATGAGGGTGGGCCGGGCGACCTTGCTCATGTGCGGCCCCCTTCCACCGCCGCGGGCATGTTGAGCAGTTGGCGGCTGACGGCGTCGGCCTCCTGGAGGCGGGCAGCGCTGCGGTAGGGGCCGCGCTGGTTCATGAGCTGCTCGTGCGTGCCGCGCTGGATGATTCGGCCGGCCTGGAGCACGACGATCAGGTCGGCGCGGCGGAGGGTGCTGAGGCGATGGGCGATGACGAAGGTGGTACGGCCGGCGATGGCGTTGTCCATCGCCTCGAGAATCTCGCGCTCGGTCTGCGGGTCGATGGCCGCGGTGGGGTCATCCAGCAGAAGGATGGGCGGCTCCAGCAGCACCGCGCGGGCGATGGCCAGGCGCTGGCGCTGGCCGCCGGAGAGGTTGGCGCCGGCCTCCTCGAGCACGGTGTCGTAGCCGGCGGGCATGCTCATGATGAAGTCGTGGGCCGCGGCGATGCGGGCGGCCTGCTCGACCTGCTGCCGCGTGGCCTGGGGCTGGCCGAAGGCGATGTTGGCGGCGATGGTGTCGCTGAAGAGGAAGCTTTCCTGGAAGACCATGCCCACGTTCCGCCGCAGTTCATCCAAGTCGAGCTGCCGCACGTCGATGCCATCAACCCGCACGCGCCCCTCCTGGGGGTCGTAGAAGCGGGGGATGAGGCTCAACAGCGTGCTCTTGCCGCTGCCGGTGGCCCCCAGCAGGGCGATGCACCGGCCCGGCTCGACATCGAGGCTGATGTTCTCCAGCACCGGCCGGCCCGGCTCGTAGGCGAAGGTGACGTTGTCGAAGGCCACCGCACCTCGTGCGCGGCTGAGCCTGCGGGGATGGGGCGGGCTCTGCACGCCCACCGGCGCATCGAGCACCTCGAACACCCGCCGCGCCCCGGCAAGGCTCTGCTGCACGCTGTTGGCGATGTTGGCGATGTTGGCCACCTGGCCCGAGAACTGCTGAAGCAGCCCGGCGAAGACGATCATGCCCGTGCCCAGCGGCAGGTCGCCCTGCACCACCAGGTAGCCGCCGTAGGCCAGCAGGATGACCAGGTTCAGATGCGTCAGCAGGCCGATCAGCGGCGGGAAGATGCTCACCCACCAGAAGATGCGCTCCTTGTGCTCGACCAGGCGGTGGTTGTCCTGGGCGAAGCGGCGGATCTGGCGGCCCTCCTGGGCAAAGCCCTTGACCACGTGGATGCCCGAGGCGTTCTCGCCGATGGTCCGCACCACACCGTCGAACAGCTCGCGCTCGCGCCGGTAGGCCGGCTGCACGATGCGGCTGAAGATCGCCGCCGTCACCCACAGCAGGGGGGTGGTCGCCAGGCACGCCAGCGTCAGCAGCACGTGGATGTTGAGCATGTAGATGAGGTAGATCAGCAGGCTGAGCGTGAGGATCACCGTCTGCACCACCACCCCGTCGACGAACAGGCGCACGTTCTGCACATCGCCGGTGACGCGGTTGATGATCGTGCCGCTGGCGTTGTCATCGAAGAAGCGGAAGCTCAGCCGCTGCATCTTCTCGAACACCGCCGAACGCAGGTGCACCACGATCTTGCCCTGGAGCTGGTCGGCGAAGGCGACGGTGTACAGGCCATTGAGCAGGCCCCGCACCAGGGCCATGATCAGCACGCCCCCGGCGATCAGGCCAAGTGCCTGCATCGCCGACCAGTGCATCGGCGGCGACCAGCCCAGCGGCCAGTGAGGCGGGGGCGCGGCCGGGTCGGCGCTGTAGCGCAGGTGGTCGATGCCAAGGCCGGTCAGCCCCAGGCCCATCAGCCCCATGGCCAGCAGCAGCACCTGAAGCAGCAGCACGCGCACGCAGCCCCAGCGGTACTGCCAGCTCAGCTTCAGCAGCCTCGCGATCACCGCGCGGTTGCTCAGACCCGAGCCGTCGCCGCGGGTGAGGCTCGCGGAGGCAGGACTGATGGGAATGCTGCTCAGCGTGGGGGCTCCAGCGTGTCAAGCGGGGCATTGTCCGGGCGGTGATGGCCGTGTGCAAACAGGATGCGGGGCACGATGCGGGTGCATGACACGCATCGCGGGGGGGTGACCGGGCATTTACTTCCTGCTCCCTTCGGGAGTCCCTCATGTCCTGCCGGACACCCACGGCCATGAAAATCGTGCTGCTACGCGGTCGCCGGCCGGCTCGTTGTGGTGCAGGCTTCCAGCCTGCTCGGTGGCATTGTCGGTGCAGGCTGGAA
>PUMS01000411.1 GCA_003551485.1 Phycisphaeraceae bacterium
ATCGCTTTCAAGCACCTTGCGGCGGAAGATGTAGCGCGTCGTCTCGATCTTCTTGGCCAGGCGGATCTCCTCGTCCCGCGTCAGCAGGCTGATCTCGCCCATCTGCGTCAGGTACATGCGCACCGGGTCGTCGATGCGGCGGTTGCCCGCCTCCTGGAGGGCCTGGGCCAGGTCGGCGCGCAGCTCATCCTCATCGATGATCTCGCCGTCATCGGTCTCGACGGCGCGGGGCCGGTCCTCGAGCAGAATCTCGGGCGCGGCCAGGGACCTGGGCTTTCGCGGGGGAGGCTCGCGGCGCGACTCGACCATTGTCACGCCCAGTTCCTCCAGGTGCACCAGCAGGTCGTCAACCCGCTCGGGGTCGACCAGGTCATCGGGCAGCGCGGTGTTGAGCTGCTCGTAGGTGATATGCCCGCGCTTTTGCCCGGAAGCGATCAGTTCCGACAGGATGGGGTGGCTCAATTCACCAATCACTGGGGTCTCTCCGGGAATCTCGGTCCCGCGAGGCGGCGGTGGCGTCCATGCTCGGCCGGCTCGCGAAGGGGTCAGGTTCCATTGGTCTGGAGCACTCGATGCGCTCACGGTTCACGGCGGTGCCGGCCGCCCCGCTCCTGGGGACGCCGGCCCGTCCTCTAACGGTCTTGCGATGCACCGGCGGGGCTTGGCCCGCCCGGCGGCGCCGGGGCACCGGGGGCGGGGCCGAAGGCAGCCGGCGATACCTGCGGCATCCGCGTGGGGATGCGCGGGCGGTTGTGCTCGGCGACGCGGCGGAGCAACTGCTCCAGGTCGCTGCCGGCCGCGCCCGCCTGGCGCATCCGCTCGTACCGGCGCTGCTGGTGGTAGCGCCGCACGCAGGCGACGGCATCTTCGAACACCACGTGGAACAACTCCGGCTGGCGCTGGCGCTGTTGCTGCATCTGGCGTTCGCAGTCGGTGGCCAGTTCGATCAGGTCCCCGCGGCCCTGCTCGCCCAGGTCGGCCAGGAGGGCGGCAAGGACCTGCCGGCCACCGTCGATCAGGCGGTTGTAGAGCTGCTCATACAGAGCGGCCATGTCGGGGCCCACGATTTCCGAGGGGGTGACCGCCTCATCAAGGGCCAGGCCGTCCGGCAGCGTGCGGCAGAACAGCATGGGCTCGCACAGCAGGCTGCCCACAATTTGGCGCTGGGCCGCCAGTAAACCTCGCATTCTAGGCGTCAAAGGCGTCGAGGAAAGGGCCGGCTCATCTTCAACCCCCGCCGGCGCCTGATCCTGCGACGATTCCCCGGCTGCGGCCGCCTCCGGCGCCCCCGGCCCCCCCGGCTCAACCGAATCGCCGCCCTGCGGCCGCGAGGGTGAAGCACCCGCACCCGCAGCGGTGGCCGCGGGCCGATCCGTACCCACCCGCCGTCGCGGCGCCGCCGCGCGCAGCATCGAGGCCACCGTCGACTCCGCCAATCCGGTCAGCTCACCGAGGCGGCGCTGGACCATGGCGCGGCGGAGGGGGTGGATGGCATCCAGACCGGCACGCACCAGGCTCTGGATGAACGCTTCGACCGCCTGCTGCCGCCCGGTGACGGTGGATCGCTGCCGCATCGCCCCGCCCAGCCGCTGGAACTGATACTCCAGCGCATCGGTTGCGCCCTCGATCGCCTGCTGCCAGCGCTGCGATCCGCCTTCGCTGGCCAACAGGTCGGCCGGGTCCAACCCGTCGGGCAGCACGGCGATGGCCACATCCAGCTCTTCGCGCAGGAATACCTCCAGGGCCCGGTCGGCGGCCTTCTGCCCGGCTTCATCGCCGTCGAAGACCAGCGCCACCTGCTCGACATATCGCCGCAGCATCGCGGCGTGACGGGGGGTTAGGGCGGTGCCGAGGGTGGCCACCACGTTGCAGGCCCCGGCCTGATGGCAGCCGATGACGTCGGTGTAGCCCTCGACGATCACCGCCCGACGCGTCTGGATCATGGCCGAGCGTGCCAGGTGCAGGCCGTAGAGGGTGGCGGACTTGTCGAAGAGGGCATGCTCGGGGCTGTTGAGGTACTTGGGCTCATCCGCCGGATCGAGCTTGCGCCCGCCGAAGGCGATGGGCCGGCCCATCGCATCGGCGATGGGAAAGATCAGGCGGTTGCGGAAGCGGTCGTAGGGGTTGCCCGTCTTCTCGCTGCGAAGCAGGAGGCCGGCGGCCTCGAGGTCTTCGGTCGACCACTTGCGCTGCCGGGCGAACTCCAGCAGCGATGACCAGCCGGCCGGGGCCAGGCCGATGCTGAAGCTGTGGACCATCTCATCACTGATGCCGCGCCCGCTGAGATACTCGCGTGCCTCGGCCCCGACCTGCGTATCCAGCAGCATCTTCTGGAAATATGCGGCGACGCGCTGATGGGTCTCGAGCAGGCGCTGGCGCTGGTCGGCCTGCCGCCGGGCGCCGGGGTCGGGCGGGGCCAGTTCGATGCCGGCGCGCTGGGCGAGGTGGGCGAGGGCCTCGGGGAAGCTCATGCGGTGGTAGTTCATCACGAAGGCGAACACGTCGCCCCCGGCGCCGCAACTGAAGCACTTGTAAATCTGCTTGTCGGGCACCACGTGCATCGAGGGCGAGTGGTCGTCGTGGAATGGGCACAGCCCGACGAACTCGCGCCCCTGGCGCTTGAGGGCCACATGCTCGCCGACAAGTTCGACGATGTCGGTGGCCTGCTGCACGCTGTGTTTGGAATCGTCCTGGAAACCCACTTGCTGCCCTACCCCGTGTCGCCGCCGGCCTTCAAACGCAAGGCACGGTGATGGCGGCGATCAGTTTCTCGTGTGCCCGACAAACGAGACTCTGGGGGAAGCGGTGGCACCTGGCCAGCCGTCGCATACCTGCGAAGTGGGCTTAGGCCAGTTGTTCGCCCTGTGAGACCCTGGATCTACCCGTCAGAGAAAAGTAGCACGCCGTCGAGGCGAGTCAACCACAAAAGCCGAAAAGGTCGGCAAATCGTGGCCCAGGCGGCCCATCGGCCCCCCGCAGGGGACGCCCGGCCGGATGTGCCGGCGCCGTCGCCGCGGGGGGGCGGGACGGTCAGCGCCGGC
>PUMS01000095.1 GCA_003551485.1 Phycisphaeraceae bacterium
GGCGATAAGCCGCCGTGCCCCCGAGGCGCTGCAAGCGGAGCTGTTCGATGCCCGCCTCACCTGTGCCCGAGACCTGATCGCGCAGGGCGAGGATGCCGATGCCTGGAGGATATTTCGCCAACTCGAGGATGAAGCGGTCACGAACCGGCAGCGGGCGGCGGTGTATGCCCAGCGCCTGCTCATCGCCGGCGATGAGGCCATGGCGATGGCGATGCGGTTGGCGCAAAGCCCGCAGGCCGATATCCGCGCAGCGGGGCTGCGGTACATCCGCCAGATTGCTTCAACCGAAGCGCTCCGTGCCGCCGTGGCCGACCTGCACACGCTGGCCGCGCCGGTGCAGGTGGCCGTCATCGAGGCCATCGCCCAGCGCGGCGAGACGGCGCTGCGCGAGCCCGTTCGCCGCGCGGCGGATTCCGATGACACGGCCATCGGCCATGCGGCCATCGCAGCGCTGGGCCGGGTCGGGACCGAGGCCGAAGTGCCGCTGCTGATTGAACGGCTTGAGCGTGAGAACGACCGCGAGGTGGCGTTGGGGGCGCTGCAACGCCTCCTGCCCGCCGAGGCGGTCAACGATGCCATTGTCGAGCACCTGCCCGATGCGCCGATCGCCACGCAGCGCCGGCTGCTGGGCGTGCTGGTGGCACGCAATGCCACCGACAGCCCGCCGCGGCTGCTGCGGCACATGGCAGCGATCATGGAGCGGGGCGATGCGGCGGACGGCGAGTTGATCGGCCATCTGGCCGATGCGCTGACCGAGCTTGGCCTGATCGAGCACGTGCCCGCCATGCTCGAGGTGCTCATGGCGGCCGAGGATGAGGGCCGGCGGCGGCGGATCGAGCGGGCCATCATCCGCACGGCCATGCGGGCAACGCAGCCGCGCGATGCGGTGCCCATGGTCATCGCTGCGATGACGCAGGCCCAGCCGCCGGCGAGGGCGGTCATGATCCGGCTGCTTGCCAACCTCGCCGGCCCGGCCGCGCTCGAGGCGGTGATCGCCGAACTCGATCACGAGCAGCCCGACATCCGCCGCGCCGCCGTGCGGGCGCTGGCCCACTGGCCCGACCCGGCCGCGCTGCCCACGCTCGACCGGCTGCTTGAAGACGATGCCCACGCCCGCGACCACGGGCTGCTGCTTCGCGGCCGAATCCGGCTGATCGGCGCCGATGAGCATCGCCCCCTGCCCGAACGGGTCGCCATGCTCGAGCAGGCCATGGCCGCGACGCAAGGCCCCGCCGAGCGGCGCCAGGCCCTGTCCATCTTCGGCCGCCTGCACAGCGATGAGGCCCTCAGCGCGGTCGAGCCCTGGCTCGACGATGAACAAGTCCGTGATGAAGCCGCCGCCGCCGCCCTGGCCATCTGCCGCGCCATCGCCGCCGACCACCGCGAGCAGGCGATGCACGTGTTGAGAAGCATCGGTGATGTCTCGGAAAACCAGCGGCTGCGCAATGAAGCCGCGGCGTTGCTCGAGCGGCTGGAGCAGGAAGGCGGCTGACCGCAAACGCAACAACGGCCGCGCCCAGAAAAGGGTCCAGGACCCAATGGCACTAGGATAAGGGTGACATCAACGCCTCGCGAGCCTGTTTGCGCGGGACTTGCAGCAGCGGATGGGGTTTGGGGCGGCGTTTGCGGGCTCTGGGTTCGTGGCGGTCGGGGCGGTGGGGGATGGTGCGCTCGGCGATGGCCTGGAGCATCTCGGCGTACTCAGGCCCGTCCGGATCGGTGGCGGGGGACGGCATGGGAAAACCAACACAACGGCGCTGAAGCAACCGCGGCAGGCCCGGATGGCGCCGGGACGCATAGCAGGGGTGTGCCCAGGTCTCCGGCCCCCGCCCCCCCTGGACCCCGTTGCATCGCCGTCGCGGCCGATGCGGCGGCAGCCTACAATGGCCCTTCGCGTCCAGAACCGAAGGAGCCGCCACCATGAGCGAGTTTGTCAGGATCGACCGGGACGTGCTCACGCGCTATGAAGGCAACCCGATCCTCACCGCCGCGGACTTTCCCTGCCGCATGAGGGCCGTCTACAACAGCAGCGCCATCAAGTGCCGGCATCCGGGCGCTGAGGGCCGGTACGTGATGCTCTGCCGCAGCAACCAGATCAACCACAAGACGCTGCTGTGGGGAGCCGACTCGGCCGACGGGCTCAAGTGGAAGCTGCGGCCGCGACCGTTTCAGATGCCCGATACCGACTGGTGGCACCGCTACGCCAGCACGGTCTACTACGATCCGCGCATCACGTGGATCGATGGCGAGTACCTGGTGCTGCTGGCGTGCCAGAACACGGCGTTCACGCGGGTGGCCTTGTTCCGGTCGCCGGACCTGGAGCAGCTCGAGTTCGTCAACTACATCAACGCCCCCGACAACCGCAACATGGTCATCTTCCCCGAGAAGGCGCCCGATGGTCGCTACATGCGGCTGGAGCGGCCCAACATCGCCGCGGCGGGCGGCAAGGGCAACATCTGGCTGAGCTTCTCACCCGACCTGATCCACTGGGGCGACAGCTACGAATCGCTCCAGACCGATCAGGTGTGGAACTACGGCCTGGCGGGCCTTGGCCCCTCGACGGTCCCTTACCGCACGGATGAGGGCTGGCTGATTATCTTCCACGCGATCATGAACAACTGCACCACGCGCGAATACAGCACCGGCGCGGCCCTGCTGGACCTGGATGAACCCTGGAAGGTGCGCCACGTGACGCGCTACCCGATCCTCTACCCCGAGGCCGACTACGAGATCAACGGTCTGGTCGAGCACGTGTGCTTCCCGTGCTCGAAGATCATCGAGGATGATGGCACCGTCAAGCTCTACTACGGCGGCGCCGACACCGTGCAGTGCGTGGCCCTGGGCACACTGGACGACATCCTCTACGCATGCCGCAACTGGTGAGCCCGCCCCGCGCATCGCAAACGGTGGCGCTCAGTCTTCCTCTTCCCTGGGCTTGTACTGGGCCACGATCTGCTGCTGGATGTTCGGCGGCACCGGCTCGTAGTGTGAAAGCTCCATGGTGTAGGAGCCCTGGCCGCCGGTGACGCTCTTGAGCTGGCTCTGGTAGTTGCCCATCTCCGAAAGCGGCACCTGAGCGCGGACGATGGCCATGTTGCCCGGCAGCATGTCCGTGCCCTGGATGCGGCCGCGCTTGCCCGAGAGGTCACCGGTGATGTCGCCCATCTTGTCACCGGGCACGGTGACCTCGACGTTGACGATGGGCTCCAGCAGCGTGGGCTTGCCCTTGCTGACCGCATCCTGGAAGGCGCGCTTGGCGGCGGTGACGAAGGCCACTTCCTTGCTGTCCACCGGGTGGTGCTTGCCGTCGTAGACGCTGACCTTGATGTCCTGCATCGGGTAGCCGGCGATGCAGCCGGTGGTCATCACCTGGCGCACGCCCTTCTCGACCGCGGGGATGAACTGGTTGGGAATCGCCCCGCCGAAGACATCGTTGGAAAACTCGAAGCCCGCGCCGCGCTCCAGCGGCTCGATGCGCAGGAAAACCTCGCCGAACTGGCCGGCGCCGCCGGTCTGCTTCTTGTGGCGGTGGTGGCCCTCGGCCTTGGCCTGGACGGTCTCGCGGTAGGCGATCTTGGGCGGGCGGGTGTCGACCTCGACGTTGTACTTCTTCTTGAGCCGGTCGAGGATGATCCGCAGGTGCATCTCGCCCATGCCCGCGATGATCGTCTCGCCCGTGCCCGGATCACGGCTGACGCGAAAGGTGGGGTCTTCCTCGTCCAGCCGGTGCAGGGCATCGCCGATCTTGGCCTCATCGCCGCGGCTGCGGGCGGTGACGGCCAGGCCGTACATCGGCTCGGGGAAGTCGCCGGACTCGAGCTTGAGGTCGCCATCCTCCGGCGACTGGTGCAGGATCGCATCGTAGTGCAGGTCATCGACCTTGACCAGCGCGGCGATGTCGCCGGCGACGGCCTGGTCGGTCTCGCGGTGCTCCGCGCCGTGGACCTTGTGGATGTGGGTGATGCGCAGCGGCCTCTTGGCACTGCCGACGTAGACCGGCGTCTCCCGGCTCATGCGGCCCTGGAGGATGCGGAAGACGCCGAGCTTGCCGAAGCGGTCGTTGACGATCTTGAAAACGTGCGCGATCAGCGGCTTGTCCGGGTCGGCCTCGGGGTAGATGGTCTGATCGCCCTTGCGCAGCGGCTTGGGATTGCCCTCCAGCGGGCTGGGCGCATGGCGCAGGAGGATGTCAACCAGTTCCTTGACGCCGACCGACACCGCGGGGTTGTCGTGGCGGCGGGCGCTGGTAAAGCAGATGGGCACCAGGTGGCCCTCGCGCAGGGCGCGGGTGAAGGCGGTGTGCAGCTTCTCGGGCTCGACCTCGCCGGTCTCGAGGTACTGCTCCATCAGCTCCTCATCAACCTCCACCACCTGATCGATGATCTGGGTATGGGCCTGCTCGACGCTGGAGAAGTCGGCCTCGCCGGAGTCGGCCTCGAAGACATCGACCACGCGGCTGGCCCCATCAGCGGGCAGGTTGATCGGCAGGCACTCGGGGCCGAAGATCTCGCGGATCTGCTCCAGCAGCGTGGGCAGGTCGACGTTCTCGGCGTCGATCTTGTTGATGGCGATCATGCCGCAGAGCTGGCGATCACGGATGCGCTGCATCAGCCGGCGGGTCAGCGGCTCGATGCCCGCCTGGGCATTGATGACCACCAGGGCGGTCTCGACCGCGGGCAGCGCGGCCATGGCCAGGGCGCCGAAGTCGCCGGCACCGGGGGTGTCGATGAGGTTGAGGTGGCGGCCCTGGTAGTCGGCGTGCAGCACGGTGTTGGTCAGGCTGTGGCCGTGCTCTTTGGCCTCGTCGGTGTGGTCGCTGACGGTGTTGCCCTTCTCGACCAGTCCGGGGCTGTGCAGGGCACCGGTGGCGCAGAGGATAGCCTCGGCCAGGCTCGTCTTGCCGCTGCCGCCGTGGCCGACCAGGGCGATGTTGCGAATGTCCGATGGGGCGTAACTGGGCATGGCGCCTCCTGGCGTGATATCGGGGTACGGACTGCCGTTCGGGTGAGCCCGAGAGTATATGTAACGGTGCATTACTCCGAAAGTCGGCAACGCCCGTGCGGGGAAGGCGGGGTGCATGACATGCGCTGTGGGTGGATGGCCGCTCCTTTACTCCCCTCTCCCCCCGGGAGAGGGGCCGGGGGTGAGGGTGGATTGGCGCTGGCCCTGTCGATCTACCCTCACCCCGGCCCTCTCCCGGAGGGAGAGGGAGCAAGAGGCGTCCCGCGATGCGTGTCATGCCCCGATCGCCCCGGTTGCGGTGCGGAAGGTCTTGATTGAAGCGGTGGCGGTGGTTAGGCTATTGGGGGCAGCGGTTCCTCGCCATCGCGCCGGCGGTTGCAAGCCGGGAGTGGCCTTGGCCGGGGAGGGGTGGCGGGGCTGGTGTCCGAGGGGCCTGCAAGCCCGAGATTGCGGTTGACGGTCCGGGCCGATGCCCGGCCCCGCATCGTGACATACCCGTACTCCTTTTGGAGACCCGACCATCGGCAAGCGTTTCGTCAGATCACATCAGCCGGATACCGGAAAGCGTCTGCGGATCAACGACCAGATCCGGGTTTCGCCGGTCCGCCTCATCGATGAGAACAACGAGCAGTTGGGGGTCCTCGAACTCGATGAGGCCAAGCGACGCGCCCGCGAAGCGGGACTGGACCTCGTCGAGGTGGCGCCCAATTCCCAGCCGCCCGTCTGCCGCGTCATGGACTACGGCAAGTGGAAGTACCAGCAGCGGAAGAAAGAGCAGAAGGCGCGCAGCAACACCCACACCAGCGAGCTCAAGGAGGTACGGCTGCGGCCCAAGATCGATGACCACGATCTGGGTATCAAGCTCTCAAAGGCCCGGCAGTTCCTCGAGGAAAACGACAAGGTCCAGTTCACCATGCTCTTCCGCGGCCGGGAGATGGCCCACCGCGACCTGGGCCTGGCGATCATGCACGGGGTACGCGACAAGCTTGCCGACCTGGCCAAGGTCGAAGCCCAGCCGCGCCAGCAGGGCCGTCGCATGACCATGGTCCTGGCCCCCGAGCGCAAGATGCCCACCCGCGGCAAGTCCAAACCCGCGGCCAAGGACGCCGTCCCCGGTGCGCCGGAGGCCCCCGCCTCACCCCCAACTGAAGATGCACCCCCGGCCACTGGGCCCGCGGCTGAGGTCGACGAATCCACCGCCCCGGCGTCGACCGGCGGCGACAGTGGTCGCTGAAATCCGCCTGCACCTGACGCGTTCTTGCTCGGATCCACCGATCAGGTTGGGTGCTGCCCCTTGCGCCCAGCGGCGCCGGGCCAGCGCCCCTCGACGCAGTGCCGGATGGAGAACTCTCCCCGGATGCCGCGGTCGTCATGACCGCGGCCCGCTGACGAAGGGGTCATCGAGCTGGAAGAAGCGCAGTGGCCGGGTGGCCCACGCACCGGCGTAGCCCACCCCGATCCGGGCGCTGACACCGATCCGCCGCGCCGGCAGCGCACGACGGCGCAGTTGCTCGATGAACAGCCCATCGCCCAGCACCAGGTCCACCCCGTCGAGTGTGCGGTCGATGGCCATCGCCTGGCACAACCGGGCCGGCCCTCGGCATAAATCACGTGTTGACCTTGCCTTGGGGCGATTGGCCCGCATCCGTTCCACCCCCTCGACCGGCTCCAGGGCGCGGATGAGCACCGCCGTGCCTTCACCGCGGCGGCCGGTGACGACGTTGAAGCAGTGGTGCAACCCGTAGGTGAAGTAGACGTAGGCCGTGCCGCCATCGGCCCACATCGAGGCATTGCGATCGCTTCGATGCCCGTTGCGGGTGTGCGCTGCCTGGTCGGCCGGCCCGAGGTAGGCCTCGGTCTCGACGATGAGCCCGCCAAGCCGCGAACCATCCTCGAGCACCCTCACCAGGCGCTGGCCGATCAGCGCCCGGGCCACGGTGACTGTGCCTCGCCGGTAAAACGCCCTGGGCAGTCGCGGGGTCATGCGGATCAAGAATAGCCGGCCGCGCCGACGCCGTGGGCCGTCCCCCGAACCGTCGCCAACGAGGCCGTTGCTACCATCATCGGCGCATGCTCAGCTCGGACCTGGACTACCCGCTGCCTGAATCGCTGATCGCCACCGAGCCCGTCGAGCCGCGGGATGCGGCGAGGCTGATGGTGGTGCGCCGCGACGCCTCAGGCACGGGCGAGGCCGCCATCGAGCACCGGATCGTGCGCGAGTTGCCCGAGTTGCTTCGCCGCGGCGACCTGATGGTAGTCAACCGCAGCCGCGTGCTGCCGGCATCGTTCACCGCCCGCCGCGCGGCGACCGGCGGCCGGGTCGGGGGGCTGTTCATTCAGGAAGCCGGCCCGCGGCGGTGGGTGGTGATGCTCGAGTCCCGCGGGTCACCGCGACCGGGCGAGCGAATCGTGCTCGACCCCGAGCACGAACTCGAATTGCTCGAGCGACTCGAGGCCGGCACCTGGTCGGCGGAGCTGCACGGACCGCTGGACACACTGGCGCTGCTGGGCCGCATCGGCCAGACCCCGCTGCCGCCCTACATCCTCAAGGCCCGGCGGCGCCACGGCCTGGCCCAGCGCCGGGCGGATGATCCGGGCCGCTACAACACCATCTACGCCGCCGACCCCGGCTCCATCGCCGCGCCCACCGCGGGGCTGCACTTCACCGGCCAACTGCTCGAGCGGCTGGAGGCCGCGGGCATCGAGCGCGCCGCGGTGTCGTTGCACGTGGGCCCGGGAACGTTCCTGCCGGTCCGCACCGAGCGGCTGGAAGCTCACGCGATGCACCGCGAGCAGGTGAGCATCCCCGCCCGGACCCTCGCCGCACTGCGGTCTGCCCGTGAGCGGGGCGGCCGGATCGTGTGCATCGGCACCACGACGGTCCGCGCGCTCGAGAGCCTGCCCGAGCACTGGCCATCACTGGCCGACCGCGGCTGGGAGGGCGCTACGGAACTGTTCATCCACCCGGAGGCGGGTTTCACCTTCCGCTTCACCGATGTGCTGCTGACCAACTTCCACCTGCCGCGCTCGACCCTGCTGGCCATGGTCGCCACCCTGCCCGGGGTAGGTCTGCCGAGGCTCAAACGCTGGTACGCCGAGGCGGTCGAACGCCGCTATCGCTTCTATTCCTACGGCGATGCGATGCTGCTGCTGTAACCCGCAGTCCTCCCCCTCCCCTTCCGGACGTTCGGGGGCTCGGCGAAGGGCAGAGGGCCGGCGCGCGGGCAGATACCCCGCATCCGCACCGGTGTACACCCCACCCCACGCCGCATGGCAGGCCCAGCCCGCCATGCGGCGAACTCGGTCGTGGCCTGTCTGAGTGTCGCCGATGGTGATTGTCATTGCCTTGCCGCATCACACCGAGCGTCCTGGCCTGGCGCCGTTCGGCCGGCAACTCCGTATCGAACAGCTCGCCATTCAGGCGGCTGCCGAAGCTCGCAGCATAGCCGTCCTGCTGCCGGGCGCCGGTCTCGATGTACCGCATCTTGTCGCCGGCTCGCCCCAGGAGCCGACGGTTACGCGGCTTCGCGGTGGTCTGCCGGCGCCTTCATCGCTGCGTCTTCGAGAGCCTGCTTGCCATTACGGCCGGGAGCCGCAGCACATGAATCATTTTTCGCGGAAGCAGACCCCGTCGAGTTGCGCTGCCGGATCATTCCCTGCCGGCGAAGCCGAGGTTCTCTGCCAGCCAGTCATCGTTTCGCAGCACGGCCTTTCGCTGCTGCGTGGCCAGGCGCTGGGCGCGGCGCTGCAGGCGGGTGAGGTGGCGCGGGCTTCGGCCGCGCCAGCGGTCGGTGGGGCGGGCGTAGCGGCGGACCAGTTCATCCTCGAGGCTGGCAAACATGATGGCGCTGCCGGGATCGCCCTGCCGTCCAGCGCGGCCGAAGAGCTGGCGGTCGATGCGGGCGGCCTCGTGACGCTCGGTGGCGATCACGTGAAGGCCACCCAACCGCCGCGACTCGGGCGTGAGCTTGATGTCCGTGCCACGGCCGGCCATGTTCGTGGCCACCATGACACTGCCAGCCTCGCCGGCCCCGGCGATGATGGCCGCCTCCTGCTCGTGGTGGATGGCGTTGAGCACGCGGTGTTCGATGCCGGCCGCGGTCAGCCGCGTGCTGAGGTACTCGCTGGCCTCGACGCTGCGGGTGCCGATGAGGATGGGCCGGCCGGTGGCGTGGACCTCGCGCACCTGCTCAACGACCGCGTCCCACCTGGCCGCGGCGGTGGCAAAGACCCGGTCGGGCCACCGGCGGCGGATGCAGGGCCGGTGCGTGGGGATGGTGACCACGGGCAACTGATAAATCTGCCACAGTTCGCCCCATGCTTCGGCGGCGGTGCCGCTCATGCCGCCCAGCCGCTGATACAGCCGGAAGAAGTTCTGGAAGCTGATGCGGGCCTGCGTCTCCTTCAGGGGTGTGATCTCGAGTCCCTCCTTGGCCTCGACGGCCTGGTGCATGCCGTCGCGCCAACTTCGGTCGGGCATGAGCCGGCCGGTGAACTCATCAACAATGACGACCTTGCCCTCGGCGATGATGTAGTGCTTGCCGCGCAGGTAGAGCTCGCGCGCACAGAGGGCCTGGTTGACCAGCTCCTCCCGCCGCCGCGCGCCGTGCCACAGGCCGTCGAGGCCGGCGGCGGCCCCGGCCAGGGCAGCGCGGCCGGCGCGGGTGAGGTTGATCTCGCGGTAGCGGTGATCGACGCGGTAATGGCGGCCGGGCTCGAGGTCGCGGGCGAGGGCCGCGGCGGTGCGGCAAGCCTCGGCGAGTTGCTCGTTGGGCGTCTGGCTGGCGATGATCAGCGGCGTGACGGCCTCATCGATGAGCACCGAGTCGACCTCATCCACGATCGCGCAGGCCAGGCCGCGCATGACCACACCGTCGAACCCGGCGCTGCCGGTGCGGGATGACCCGAGACCTGCCATATCGGGGGCACTGCTTCCGGGGGGGCCACTTCCGGGGAACCCACTTCCGGGGGCGATGCGGTCCAGGAGGATGCTGGCCAGGTCGCGCTGGCGGCCGGTGGCCAGCCGGTCGCGCAGCATGTCCGCGGCGGCCTCCTTGTTGGTCAGGTAGGTCACGTCGGCGGCGTAGGCGGCACGGCGCTGCGGCGGGGTCATCTCCTGCTCAACCCATCCCACGCGAAGGCCGCAGCGCTTGTAAAGCGGCCCCATCCACTCGGCATCGCGCCGGGCCAGGTAGTCGTTGACGGTGATGATGTGACAGCCCCGGCCGCGCCAGCCGGCGATCGCGGCGGGCAACGTGGCCGCCAGCGTCTTGCCCTCGCCGGTGGCCATCTCGGCCACACCGCCGCCGTGGATCACCAACCCGGCGGCGATCTGCTCGACGAACGGCAGCAGCCCCAGTTCCCGCCGCGCTGCCTCCCGGACCAGGGCGAAGGCGCGGTCCACATCCGCCGACCGGTCCCGGCCGAGCCGGAAGGTATCGCGCAGGTCGGCCAGTGCCGCATCCAGCGCCCGCTCGCCCATCGCGGCGATGGGCTGTTCCATCGCTGCGATCCGCCGGGCACGGGCCAAGAGCCGGCGGCGGCTCGTCAGCAGCCGCCGCACCAGGCCGCGGCCGCGTTCCCAGAGCACATCCATGCCCTTGACCAGCTTCGGCCGCTGCGGACAGGACAGCATCCGCCACCGCTCACCGGGTATCGCCTGCCCCCCAACCCCGTCCCCGGAAGCTATCCCCCCGTGAGTTACTCCCCCGGAAGTAAGCCCCCCGGAAGTCACTCCGCCGAAAGTCATCCCCCCCGAAGGACCACCGCCGACGGAACCACCCCCCGATGCACCGTCGGGCAGTGCGGGCAGGTCGGGTTGGGCCGGCTGGCGGATCATGGGATGGGCTTGCCTCACTGCGTGTCTGAACCCTGCAACCGTGTTCGAGCTTCGTCTTCACCGGTCCCGACCCCGGCCCCGGAATCAGGCCGGCAACTGCACGCCCCACCGCCCCCCCGCTTCACATCTGAAACCGCTCCTGCACCAGTTGCCGGGCACTGCGCCATAGCTGCGCCCCCAGCGGCCTTGGCTGGAACGTAAACCGGACCACCACCCGCTGACCGCTTCGTAATCGCAGCGAATCGCCACGCAGGTGCGGCTCGATGTGCAGCTCGAAGATCGGCTCGATGGCCGCACGGCCCTCGGGGTCTTCGCCTCGCACCGGCAGTCGGCCGCCACCAAAATAGCCCAGTGCCGCCGAGGGCAACTCGACCTGACCCGCCGGCAGCACGCGGCGGATCGTGCCGCGAAGCGCATCCTGCGGCCGGCCGCGCACGCGCATCTCCACCTCGCTGCCCACACCCAGTTCCGAGCCCACCCGCGGGCCGAGGCGCTGGTCGGCGATCGCCCGCACGATCAGGTCATCGCCGCCGGCCACCATGCCAAGCATCTGCCCGCGTTCCACCCACGCATCGGCCAGGCGCTGATGGTCCTCGCTCACCCACAGCCCCTCAATGCCGGATGTGCGCTTCAGCGCCGCCAGGCGCTGCTCGAGCCGTTCGATACGGTGGGCGATCACGTCGAGCTGTTCCATGTACATCCGCGCTGCAGCGCGGTCCTCACCCTCGGCCTTGTCGTAGCGCACCTGGAGTTCGCGGTGCTCAGCGCGCAACTCGGCAAGCTCGCTCTCGAGCTGCGGGTTGACCGAGCGCACCAGCACCTCGCCCGGCCGCACGTGCAGGCCATCGGCAGCAATGTCCTCGATGAAGCCGGCCTCGCCGGCGTGCACCTGCACGAAGCGCACCGGCTCGACCACCGCCTCGGCCCGGCCGCGGTCGGGCAGCGGCAGGCCCATCACCAGCACAATGATCGCCCCCACCGTGCCCACGCTGCTTGTCACCGCCCGCCTCCGCACCCGCGAAAGCTCCGGGCTCGTCGCCAGGTACTTCACCCACTTGCCAAGCGGCACACCCAGCCACGTGACCAGCACCGCCACGCACAGCAGGATCGCCACCACCAGGAAGAAGCTGGCGATGAAAAGCAGGATTACGATGCAGATGAAGATGCGGTAGGCGATCGCCGCCACGTGGTACACCAGCAGCCACACCCGCTCGCGGCCGCTGCGCGCCGGGCTGGTGGCGCGGCGAACACCGTAGATGTAGCGCTTGACCAGGTAGTAGAACTGATCGCGGGCGCGTTTCGAGAGGTTGGGAATCTCCAGCACGTCCGAGAGGATGTAGTAGCCGTCGAAGCGAAGCAGCGGGTTGCCGTTGAACAGGATCGTCGACACGCTGGCGATGAACAGCACGTTGTACGCGATGGCGTTGACCAGTGTGTGGCTGGCGGTCGAGGCCCAGACCATGGCCGCGACGGCGGCGATGGCCAGCTCGACGTACATCCCCGCCGCGCCGACGTACGCCCGGTGCCACCTGTTGCGGAACGCCCACGAGCTGGAGGCATCGACATAAGGCACCGGCATGAACACCAGGAACATGATGCCGATGGTGTGCACCTCGCCCCCGCCGGCGCCCCGGCCGAAGCGCTTGCAGGCAAAGCCGTGGCCCAGCTCGTGCAGCAGCTTCGTGCCCGCGAAGCACAGGTACAGCAGCAGAAGGTTCTCCACCTCCAGGATGCCCATCGCCCCGCTCATCAGCTCCTGCCCGCGGCCGAGCAGATGCCAGACACCCGCCGCGATCAGCACCAGCCACAGCGCGATGCCCACGGGGCTGAACCACCAACTGAACACCCCCAGCCAGCGCGACAGGAACCGGTCAGGGTCCACCAGCGGGATGCGGATGAACAGGAAGTTCATCATGTACCCGCCGACCTCGCGGCGGATGCGCTTGCGCTGGCGCTCGAACAGGCCCTCGGCGTCCGGCGGCAGTTCGGCCTGGAGCAGGTTCGAGGTGTAGAGCTGGCCCAGAAGCTGGATCACCTCGCCCTGCGTGGGCGCGGCATCGCCGAAGCGCTCGTTGGTCAGCTCCCACGCCTCGGCCACGCTGCGCCGGCCATCGAGCAGGCCCAGCAGGTGATAGGCCGCATCGGTGACGCGGAAGTGCTGGTTGCTGGCCCGGTCCTGCACCACGTGCCAGGGCTCACCGCGGAAGTGCTGGCGGTAGGTCTGCACCGTCGCCCGCAGGCGCGGCCGAAGGTGCGCCACGCGGTGCCAGGATTCGCTGAATGTCGGCCTGTCCACGGGCATGGCGGTTCCATCGGTGTCATCAGCGGGTCACGGCGTGCCGTCTCTCATCCTGGCGATGCGCGGTGGGCCCTTACTCCCCTCTCCCTTTCCGGGGGCGGGAGAGGGGCCGGGGGTGAGGGAGGGTTCGAACCGACCACCGTCCATCTGCCCTCACCCCAGCCCTCTCCCGCCCCCCGGAAGGGGAGAGGGAGCCGGAGCGGCCCTCCGGGGGGCTTCCGGGGGCTTCCGGGGGCGGGGGGCTATAACCATAGTTTCATCCGCAGCCAGTCGATCAGGTCCTGCGACCAGATGCGCACCAGGCCGCGCTGTTCGACCTCGATCTTGCCCACGCCCTCCATGCCCGGCCGCAGCCAGTCCGGCCGCTCCAGCAGCCGCACGCGGACGCGGTACACGTTGCGGTTGTCCTTCACCTCCGCCACCGGGTGAATCCACTCGACCTCGAACGGCAGCCGCCGGCCCGGATACGTCGCCGAGGCCAGTTCGCCGCGCTGGCCCACGGTCACGTCCGCGATGCGGCCCTCATCCACCGCCAGCTCCGCGCGCAGCTCGGCCAGGTGGGCCAGCTCCAGCAGCGGCTCGCCCATCTCCAACCGCTCGCCC
>PUMS01000277.1 GCA_003551485.1 Phycisphaeraceae bacterium
AGCGCCGCCTCCCCCGCCTCCGCCGCGGCCGGTCTGGCTCGTGGCCGCGGCGATGTAGCGGGAGCGAAGCTCGTACACGGTGCCGCTGAGCATCGCCTGCTCCTCCTCGCTGAGGTTGCCCCTGGTCTTTTCCTCGATCACACCAAGCATGTCGATCTGGTGGCGGGCCATCTCGAGGCTCATCATCCGCTGGCCCGTTCGCGGATCGGGGATTTCACCGAGGGCGAACAGCGCCTGCGTGGCCATGGTGCTGACCAGCGTGGCGAAGTCGGCCTGCCGCTGCCGTCCGGCCCCGGAGGCCTGCCCGGCGGCGCCCTGGCCGCCCTGCTGCTGGGCGGCCTCGGCGGCCTTCTTCGCCATGCGCTGCTTCTCGGCCTGGGCCTGCTGCTTCCAGTCGGAGTCGACATGGATTTTGGGCGCCTCGTCAGTCATCTGTAAAGCTCCATAGAAACCGGGTTTGCGTGTGCACAACCCCGCGGCGGGCACCGGCGCCGACCCGGCGCGGGGCCGCGGGGGTATGGTCTGGACCCCAGTTGGAGGGGAGTATACGAGCCACGAACCCTCCTTGCGAGCCGCCATCCATGCCGGGCAGGGCCCACGAGCCACCGGGCCATGGCCTTGGGTGCTACTGGCGGCTTGCCCGCCAGTGCCCTTGGCCTACGCCATGAGCACTGGTGAACAGGCCACCAATGGCACCCGGCGGGATGTCTCTTCCGCCCTCTCCCTCGGGGAGAGGGCCAGGGTGAGGGGAGACACACTCGCCGCGTCCGAACCTGCCCTCACCCCCGAGCCCTCTCCCGAGGGGAGAGGGGAGAAAAGGCCCGGCCATCCACTCGTGATGGGTGTCATGCATCCGGGGCCACCGTCCACCGTGCCGGGTATTGCTAGAATGCCCTGCTTGCTCGCTCCCCGGATCATCCCGTGTCTCGACGTGAAGGCGGGTCGTGTGGTCAAGGGGGTCAACTTCATTGACCTTCGCGATGCCGGCGATCCTGTCCAGGTGGCGCGCCAGTACGACCGGGCGGGTGCCGATGAACTGGTGTTTCTGGACATCACCGCCAGCCACGAGGACCGGCGGATCATGCTCGACGTGGTGCGGCAGGTGGCCGAGCAGTGCTTCATGCCCTTCACCGTGGGCGGGGGCATCCAGAGGATCGAGGATGTGGCCGAGCTGATCCAGGCCGGAGCCGAGAAGGTCAGCATCAACACCGCCGCGGTGCTCAACCCCGATATCATCACCCAGACCGCCCGCCGCTTCGGCCGCTGCGCCACGGTGGTCAACGTCGACCCGCGCCGGGTGGTGCGCAACGGCCGCACGGTCTTCGAGGTTCACACCCACGGCGGGCGGCGGCCCACGGGGCTGGAGGCGGTGGCCTGGGCCCGCGAAGTGGTGCGGCGGGGCGCGGGCGAGATCGTGCTGACCAGCATGGATGCCGACGGCACGCAGAACGGATACGATATCGAGATGACCGCGCAGGTCGCTGCGGCCGTGGACGTACCGGTGGTCGCCTCGGGGGGCTGTGGCAGCCCCGAGCATATCCGGGCAGTGCTGGCCGAAACCGGTGCCGATGCGGCCCTTGCGGCGAGTATCTTCCACTATGGAACCTACTCGATCCAGCAGACCAAGCAGTACCTGGCCGCGCACGGCCTGCCGGTGCGCCTGGCCGGATGATGAGACCGCCAGGGCCCCGGAGGGGGCGGGGATGCAGGCGGCGGCGGCGATGCCCCGCCATTGCGCAGGCGGCCGGTAGCGCTTCGACCTTGACCTTGCAAGACAAGGAGGCCCCGTGAGCAGTTCCAGCACCATGCACCGTCACCCGCCCTCGGCCGATGACCCGGTGCCCATCGAGCACCTGCGTGAGCGCAAGACGCTGGCCGACACCTACCTTCGCAAGTTCTTCGAGGCCGCGGTGAAGTACAAGGCCTCCGACGTGCTGCTGCGCGGCGGGCAGACGCCCAAGCTGCGCATCCGCGGCAGCCTCCAGGCGCTGAAGGTCGACCCGCTCGAGTCGGTCGAGTTCGAGGAGGCCATCGAGGCCGCCATGAGCGAGGCCCAGTTCCAGTATTACGGCCAGCACGGCTCGCTGGACATCGGCGTCGACTTCGACGTTAACGGCGACATGCATCGCTTCCGCGTCAACATCTTCCGCACCCGCGGGCGAAGCGGCGTCGCCGCAAGACGCGTCGATAACGTCATCCTCGACTTCGAGCAGCTTCACCTGCCGCCGGTGATGAGCAAGATCGCCGACCTGCACCAGGGCCTGGTCCTGCTGGCCGGCATCACCGGCAGCGGCAAGAGCACCACCATCGCCTCGATGCTCCAGTACATCAACGAGAGGCGGGCCTGCCACATCGTGACCATCGAGGACCCGATCGAATACCTGTTCAAGGATGCCAAGGCGCTGGTCAACCAGCGCGAGGTGGGCATCGACGTGCCCACCTTCGCCGTGGCTCTGCGGGCGCTGGTGCGTGAGAACCCGGACGTGGTGCTCATCGGCGAGATGCGCGACAAGGAGACCTTCGAAGCCGCCCTCCAGGCGGCCGAAACCGGCCACCTGGTCTTCGGCACCATCCACGCCTCCAGTGCCAGCCAGGCCTTCGGACGCATCTACGACCTGTTCCCCGCCGAGGAACGGGATGCGATCCGCAACATGCTGGCCTACCAGATGCAGGCCTTCGTCTACCAGAAACTGCTGCCGACCATCCGCGAGGACATCCAGCGCGTGCCGGCGGTCGAGATTCTGCTGCAGAGTCCGCCCACGCGCAAATACATCCTGGAAGGACGCGAACACGAACTGGGCGAGGTCATCAAGGGCCAGCGCCAGGCGGGGATGCAGACGTTCACCGACAGCCTGGTCGAGCTGGTCGAGACCGAGTTCATCCACCCCAGAGAGGCCCAGGCCGCGGCCCTGGCCCCCGAGGAAGTCAAGATGCGACTGCGCGGAATCTCCACCGACTAACCCCCCCGGAAATGCCCCCGGAAATGCCCCCGGAAGTGCCCGCCGGAAGATCCCCGCGCAGACTTCCCTCA
>PUMS01000034.1 GCA_003551485.1 Phycisphaeraceae bacterium
GAAAAGCTGCCAGAGGTGATCGTCCAGAAGCTGCATGCCGAACTTGCGGCCGGTCTGGATGGCGGAGTTGATCCGGTAGGTCTTGTTCTCGCGGATCATGTTGGCAATGGCGGGCGTGACCACCAGGAACTCGTAGGCGGCGACCATGCCCTTGATGTCATCGCGTGGCATCAGGGCCTGGCTGAGCACGGCCATGAGGCTTGTGGACAATTGGACCCGGATCTGCTCCTGCTGATCCACGGGGAAGGCATCGATGATCCGGTTGATCGTCCCGGCTGCGCCGGTGGTGTGCAGCGTGGCGAAGACCAGGTGGCCGGTCTCGGCGGCGCGGATGGCCGACTCGATGGTCTCGAGGTCTCGCATCTCACCGACCAGGATCACGTCCGGGTCCTGTCGCAGCGATCGCCGCAGGGCCTCGGCGAAGCTGGGCACATCCGTGCCGACCTCACGCTGGTTGATGATCGACTTCTTGTGCTCGTGGTAATACTCGATGGGGTCTTCGATGGTGATGATGTGGCGGTCGTAGCCTTCGTTGATCCAGTTGATCATCGAGGCGAGGCTGGTGGTCTTGCCCGAGCCGGTCGGCCCGGTGACCAGAAACAGCCCGCGGGGCCGCTTGAGCAGGTCCTGAACCATCGCCGGCAGGCCGATCTCCTCCAGGGACAGCAGCTTGTAGGGAATCTGCCGCAGCACCAGTGAGACGTTGCCCTTGACCTTGAAGATCGAGACGCGGAATCGGGCCGAGTCACCGTAGGCGAAGCCGAAGTCGGCCCCGCCCTCTTCCTGGAGCTCGTTCTGGGCCCGCTCGGGGGTGATCGACTTCATCAGCGCCATGGTGTCATCGGGTTCGAGCACCTTGGTTCGCAGTTCCATCAGCCGGCCGCGCATGCGGACGGTGGGGGCTTTGCCCACCGTCAGGTGCAGGTCGCTGGCGTTCTGCTTGACGACGGTATCGAGCAATCGGTCGATGAGGATGGTGGACATGGGCCTTCCTGTAGCTAGGGTGGTTCATCCGGGCCGTCACACGGTGGTGGGCCGGGCGTGGCGGTGGGGGGCTGGCGGAGCGGCGGCGGCGGGTGGCGGGGGGGCGGCCCGGGCCGGCGGGCCGTGCCGTGGGCCGGGGCCGGGGGCCGGGGCGGGCGTTCATGCAACGTCTTCTTCGACGTCGACCACCCCCTCGACCTGCGTGATCCGCGCAATCTCATCCAGGGTCGTCTGCCCATCGAGGATCTTGAGCTTGCCGTCGCCCAGCAGCGTCCTCATGCCCGCGGCGATGGCGGCCTGGCGGATCTGCCCCAGCGGGGCGCGCTTGAAGGCCAGCTCGCGAATCTCGGGGTTCATCACCATCAACTCGAAGATGCCCCGCCGGCCGCGGTAGCCGGTGTTGGAGCAATGGCGGCAGCCGACCGCGCGGTAGAGGGTGAACTTGCTCAGTTCCTCCCGTTCGATGCCGCACAGGCGCAGCAGCCGGGTATTGGGGTTGGTTTCGGGCGCCTTGCACTTGGGGCAGAGGATGCGAATCAGGCGCTGGGCGAGCACCGCCTGGATCGAGCTGGCCACGAGGAAGGGCTTGATGCCCATGTCGATCAGGCGGGTGATGGCGCTGGCGGCATCATTGGTGTGCAGCGTGGAGAAGACCAGGTGCCCGGTCAGCGCCGCCTGCACGGCCACGTCGCCGACCTCGCGGTCGCGGATCTCGCCCACGAGGATGATGTTGGGCGCCTGCCGCAGCATGGCGCGGAGGATGCGGGCGAACGACAGGCCGATCTGGTCGTTGACCTGGCACTGGTTGATGCCCTTGAAGTTGTACTCGACCGGGTCCTCGGCGGTGATGATCTTGCGGTCGGGCCGGTTGAGCACGTCCAGGGCCGAATAGAGCGTGGTGGTCTTGCCCGAGCCGGTGGGCCCGGTGACCAGGAAGATGCCGTTGGGCCGCTTGATGATGCGCTGGAAGGTCTCGAGCGAGTCCTCGCGCATGCCCAGGTTGATCAGACCGATGCGGGCCGACTCCGGCCGCAGCACACGCAGCACGACGCTCTCACCGTGGTAGGCCGGGCAGGCGCTGACGCGGAAGTCGATGACCTCTTTGTCGATCTTCATCTTGATCCGCCCGTCCTGGGGCAGGCGTTTTTCCTGGATCTTCATCCCGGCCATGATCTTGATGCGCGTGACCACCGCCCCCTGCGTCCCCTTGGGGATCGGGTCCAACTCGTGGCAGACGCCATCGATGCGGTAGCGCAGGCGCACCCGCTCCTCGAACGGCTCGATGTGGATGTCGCTGGCACGGCTGCGGACGGCGTCGACGATGACCTTGTTCACCAGGCGGATGACCGGCGCCTGATCGCCATCCTCGGTGCCCGACTCGGGCGCCAGGGCGGTGGACTCGGCCGACTCGGTCTCGGCCTCGTCGTCCATGGTCATGTCGCGGGTCATCTTCTGAAGCTCGCTGTCGGTCTCGCCCAGCAGCTTGTCGATGTGCTCCTTGATCTGCCCGCGGGCTCCCAGCGCCGTCTCGATCTCGCAGTTGAGCCGGAAGCGGAGGTTGTCCAGCATCACCAGGTCCATCGGATCGCTGACCAGCACCTTCAGCTTGCCGTTGACCTTGGACACCGGCACGACCAGGTACTTCTTGATCAGGTCCATCGGCACGAGGTTGGCCGCATCGCTGCTGATGGCGTCGGGCTCGGACAGGTCGATGAACTCCATGTCGTACTGGCTGGCCAGGGCCTTGGCCACGTCGACCTCGCTGGCGTGTCCGAGTTCGACCAGCACATCGCCGATCCGCCGGTGCGAGCCAGTGGCGATCTTGGTCGCCTCCTCCAACTGCTGGTCGTTGACCACCCCCCAGCGCTTGAGAATCTCGCCGAGCTTGCGACGCTTTCGCGACATCGGAACCTCTCTTTGGGAGCTGAATGTTCGGGGTGCGGGCGGGCGTGGGGCCGTGCCAGGGGGTCGTTGGCCGCTGGTTCCCACATCATCACGCCCCGCGGCGGGCGGCGGTTGGACCCGGCTGCAGCAGGCAGGTACAC
>PUMS01000056.1 GCA_003551485.1 Phycisphaeraceae bacterium
AGCCACTACCGCCGCCTTCCTCTGCCGCGAGTTCGGCGCATTCCTCCAGCGTGATCGCGACACCGTCGTACATCAGCAGGTCGTTCTCGGCCAGGAAGCGCGCAAACAGCATCCGGTGCCAGTGCTCGTAAGCGACCTCGGCGATGAGCCGCTCGGGCGCCGAACCACCATTGCGGAAGGTATCCCCCAGGCTGCGGGCATGAGCGCGCAGGCGCCGGCGCAGCACCCGCTGCTCCTCGTCGAGGTGAGGCGGCACCGAAGCGTCCGCAACGCCGAGGGCGTCCAGTGCGGCCCGCGCCGCCTGTTCGCCCACCCGCCGTGCCTGGCGCACGCTGCGTTCGAGTTGGCTGCGAAGCGTCCTTTCAAGAGGCTGCATGGCGTTCATCCTTTCTACAGTGGCGGGCCAGGACGCCCAGGGGACCCGGCTCCTGTGCGCGTCGTTAGTCTGGCGGCCTCAGAGCGGCCGTTTTCGAGGGTTAACAAGGGCTGTGGCTCACGCCACCTCCAGCACGGCCTTGGGATTCCTGGCGGCAATCCGCAGCAGGGTCTTGGCGGCACCGGAGGGTTCGCGGCGGCCCTGTTCCCAGTCCTGCAGCGTGCGCACCGAGACGCCCAGCAACGCGGCGAATTCGGATTGCGAGAGCCCCACCTGCCGGCGAGCCTCGGCCGCCGTGGTCAGCGGCACGTCCGTCACCCGAGCGGCCTTGCCCGCCTTCATCTGCCGCACCGACTCCAGCAAGTCGTTCTGGAACTGCTCCATTTCCTTATCCATGCTCCACCTCGTGTCTGAGTCTGGCGACGAATTACCGCGCTGAAACACGGCGGTCTCGGCGACCGTGTTCATCTTGTGGAGCATACGGCATTGCCGTATTCCGTCCAAGTCGAGCCCAGCCCCGGGTGGCTCATGCCGTTACCCCACGATGACCGGGCCGTCCTGCAGTGCCCGCTGTAGCGCGCCGCGGACCTCATCCATCCAGGCATCGATGTCCTCGTCGCTCTTCAGGGTGCGCCGCGGCAGGCTGACGAACTTGGCGCGGGGCTCCATGAGCTCGGCCGCGCCCTGGAGCACCTGGTCAAAGCGGCTGGACAGGGCTGCGATGCGGTCACCAAACGCATCCGGGCGAACGCGGTCGAGTGTGGCGAGGATCTCGTCGGTCGAGCCAAGCTGGATCACAGGCTTGTCGGCAGCAGCCAGCCGCTCCCGACTGAGCAGGTCGTTGCGCTGCTCTGGGGTAAGCTGCTGCCAGTTGTCGTCCGCGGCGAGGCGAGCCATGCCGGCCTGGTGCTGGGCGTCGTAGGCCTTGTCGAGGCCGTTCAGCGTGTCGCGGAAGAGCTGGGTCAGGTTCGCGACCAACGGGGGTACCGGGTCCGGCTGATCCAGCAACTGGCGGTGTTCCTCGACCTGCTGGATCTGGGCCAGCAGCACTTCGGCATCGGGCATGCCCTTTGCGAAGGCGGCTAGGCGTTTCAGCGTATTCCAGATGGGGAGGCGTTGGGCGATCCGATCGCCAGTCTGTTGCCAGTCGTCGATGGCCTGGGTCAGGGCCTCCTGGTTGTTGACCATGGCTTTCAACTGGTCGTTGCCGCTGCTCAGACGCACCGCTTCGAGCGCGTCCGACTGCGGGCGAACGGGACGTGGCACATCGCCGCCAGCGCGTTCCATCAGCCCTTTCAGTTTTTCGACGAATTCGGGCGCTTTGGCGGATTCCTCGTTCGATTTCGCGTGGACTCCAGCCTTCAGCATCAGCTTGCGGATCTGAATGCGTTCCATGGTCGAGATGGTCGTGGCCTCGACCCGAAACTCCGTCCCGCCGATTGCTCTGTTTTCCAGGTCCTGCGGGGCCGTTCCGTCCACGGTGCGGATCAGTCCGCCCGTCAGCAGCACCTGAATCGCGCCGTTCACGGCGTCGCGCGACCAGCCGTATTCCGGACCCTCGAAATGACTCCGGATCTCAGCACCGCTTTTGCCGTTGCCGAGGTAGCTCAGCACGGCCTTGCACACGGGATGGTTCTGCGGCTCACCCGAATAGCCCACCGCCTTGAGGGCATCGGCGGCACCCGACTTCGCGCGCGAGTACACCTTGTCCCAGCCGGCCTGGTCGGCCATGTCGAACTTCGGGTAGATGCGGGCGAGTGACTTGGTCGCTCCCTCGCGAATCATCTCGCCTAGATTGCTGCCGACCAACTCGTTGCCGCCGCCTTGGAAGACGCGTGCGCCGGCAAGGGCTTCTCTCATCAACTCGTTGACCCGGCGCTGTGCCTGATCCCGTGTGGTTTCCATCGCCGCGCGGGCCTCGTCGCCCTCGGCGGTGTTCGGCTTGCCGCGGATCTCCAGGGTTGCCGTGGCGGCCTTCAGATCCATCAACTGGCTGCGCAGGTCATCCGCCGAGCGACGTGGCACGAACACGAATAGCGTCGGGGAATCGGTGCCGGCCTGGCGGGCGTCGGCACGCACCTGGCTCTCGTCGTCGGTCCAACCGTCACGGACCCAGACATAGGGCTGCTGCTGGGCATCCTTGGGCAGGGTGCTGTCAAACACGGGCCGGACCGTGCGCGGCACCATGGACGTGCCATGGTTCAGCGTGAGATTGCCCACTACGTTGCCGAAATGCTGACGGATCAGGTCGGCGCGTTCGGTCTCCAGCCGGTGCGTGGCGTTGGCCAGTGTGCTGCGCTGGTTCAGGAACTCGTCGTTCCAGGCCGCGCTCTCCTCGGTCTGGATTCGGTATTCGTCGCCGACCTTGATGACGAACTGGCTGTCGTCGAGCAGTTTCGGTAGCCGGCTGCGCAGGGCGCTGCTGCCGGCCTTGAGGTCGTCGACGAGCAGGTCCGCAATGCTGCTCAGGGTGGGACGCACCCCGAGTTCCTGGTTGCTGCGGCTGACCTTGTTGATCAGATAGACCGCGGCGCAAGCACGGGCCATCAGGCGCTCGTCCTCGCTGCCCGAGATCCAGCGCTGCGTGGCATCGTGGAGCTTGCGCGGCAGCATGCGGAACTGCAGCAGCTTGTCGGTCGCGTCGAAATAGAG
>PUMS01000023.1 GCA_003551485.1 Phycisphaeraceae bacterium
CGATGACCAACGCCAGCGCGAGCCCGAAAACCCCACCGCCCACGGGATGCAACGTGCCGCAATTCCGGGTGTACCTTCCTGTAATGACCATCACTCGCTCCTGTGCCATGCGTGTATCTGCGCCATACCATCGGCCTGTCCCACCGTCTGGGCGGGGCCGTCTGGCCCCCCGACCGGGCATATCAGGTTAATAACGCCGCCAGGGCAGGCTCATTGCCGCCCGCGGCTCATGCCCTCGCCCCCGGGATGCATGGCATCTCCCGAGGACGATTCGAACTCGAAACACATGGGGTGGCATGGTCAGCGGCATTCCGGAGGCGTCCTCGGCCGATGGCCATGGCGCTACGAGGCCCACTCATGGCCATCGGGCTGAAGACAGCCCGCTGACCATGCCACCCATCGAGCCCCCGCGGCGCATGTTATTCACCCTCACCCGCGAGATGGTGGAAAACCGGACTTTCATGTCGTATTATTGAACGCGGCGGCAACAATCGCCGTCGCCCCCCGGCCGCCCCACCCCAACCCACCACCCCCACCGCTTACGCGCGGTTTCCCACCATGAGCCTGGCCGACCTGCGAAAACTGACCGACGAGCAACGCCGACGCCGATGCGCCGACCTCATCCCCCAGCGATGCTGGGACCACCTCGCCGTGCTCTCGCCACGCCTCGCCGGCGGGCCGGACAATCCCGCCACGATGCGCATCGTCCTGCCCCACCCCGGCCACGAGCTGCACCTGCGCATCCCCGCCGAGCGGTTCGACCGCGACTACGCCTTGAGCATGGACCTCGAGGACATCGGCGCCGGCCAGCTCGAGATGGGCTTTGTCGTCATCAACGACCTGACCGCCCCGCGGTTCAGCACCGACACGTTGCCCGATGGCACATCGACCCTGCTCGGCACCGCCACGCGCAACTACGAGGCCGAACTGGCCGCCATGCGCAACGGCCTGGGGCCCTGCCAGGTGCGGCGGGGTCTGCGGATGTTCGACCAGCTCCTGCCGCGCCTCGAGGCCTTCATGACCGAACTGGGCTACGTGAGCCTGAACCTGCGGCCACTGACCTACCACGTCGCCGTGATGTACGAACGCCACGGCTTCGGCTACATGGCCGGCCGAAGAAGGATGACCCGGATCAACCAGGCCTTCACGCCCGGCGGCGTGCTGGCGCGGCGGATGGACCTGAGCACCCCCTTCCGCGACCCGACCACCGCCCACACCCCCCGCGGCCGAAGCTGGGCCATCCACGATGGCATCCTCGAACACCTCGACGGCGAAACCGCCTTCGACGTGCAGATGTTCAAGCTGCCCGGCACCGATGCCAACCAGCGCACCTTCAGCATCGACCCGCGGGTGTATCAGAGCGAAGCGGTGTAGGGGGTGGGGGTTGGAGGGTGCGGGTGGGGGGTGGGGGGTGGCTCCGGGGCTGGACGAAACGCGGCAGGGAAATCCCGGAGGACGGGCGCGGGCAGGGCGCGTTGATCGTGCCCGGAACGTCAAGGCGCAGTCCAGACCAGGTCGGCTGCGAGGTGATTCAGGGTATCAACCCTTTCGACCGGATCGGTCAACACGGCGACCAGCAGTTCGATGCGGCGAGGCTCCTGCGCCAGCAGCAGCGTTGTCATGGCGGAGAGGGCGCCTTTGCGGTTTTCCTCTCTGCCGCCCAGTTCGGCAAAGGCCAGTTCGAACAGGTCCTCGCGGACCCTGGCGGCACGTCCGTGCTCGCCCTGTTCATGCAGAGCCGCGCCGATTGCCGCCAGCGCACGCAGGCGGTCGTCAGGATTCTGAAGCTTCGCCGTCCGCCGTTGGGCCTCTTCAACATTGCCGCTGGACGCCAGAGCAATCACAAGCGCCGTGGCAAACGAGGGCCGACGGTGATCGCGTTCCACCTGCGCAGCGACCTCATCCACCAGTGCAATGGCCTCGTCGTCCAGTTCTTCTGGGGCATCGGTCAGCCACTGCCACAGGATGGAATGAAATAGCTCACGTCGCTTGTTCTCATCGTCGATCAGGTTCAAGATCTGCCGCGCTGCGTCACGTTCATCCGAGGCCCATTTGTGCGTCACCGCGGTTTCGAAGAGATAATCGGCTATCGGTCGAGAGAGACTGGCCAGGCGTTTGAGCATTGCATACTCCCCCGTGTCCGCGACCGCCACGGCAAGACGTTCCATCAAGTACCCCCGCCCCATCTGGTGTACGGCTTCGCCAGGAACGAAGCGGCTCTCGTTTTGCAGGGTTTCCAGCGCATCCTCGGTGCGGCCGGCGTAAACCAGAAGTGGACGCTTCATGTCACGCAATGTTTCACGATGCAACTTCGGCGCTGTGGCGATGATTTGCTCCGCACGCCTCGTGATCCCTTCGACCGCATCGGCCTCACCGGCCTGGAAGTGGGCGCGGCCCACAGTGATCATGAGTTCAAGCCGCTGGTAACGATCTTGAATCCTGGCAATGCGGTCAGTGGCTTCATCCAAATGTCCCCGAGTCACAAGTGCATCGACCTCGTACTCGACACTAAGGGCATCGGGAACTTCCAGCACACGGCTCACTCGGCCAATGCGCGCAAGTATTACGTCAATTTCCTCATCTATAGCACCGTAACGCTTGGGCACCGAAAACAGGAGCATGTGAAACGCCCCTTCGCGTAGGACATCGTCAAGCGGATGGCTCTGAATGAGCCGCCGCACCCCATCATCGAGTCCCAACTCCACCGAGGAAGCGAGGATCATCGTCCATGTGTGCAAGCGGCGCCAGTAGACGTGTCGCTCGGCGTCGTTCGCTCCCCCCTCCCACAGCATCTCCGCCACAGCGCGGCGGAGCAGATGCGTTGCCCACGCACGGCGATCCTCGTGATCCAGCTTCGCCCGCTCCAGCGCCTGCTGTGCGGTGATGCCCAGCGGCGTGGCGGCATCGCTCTTCGCGATGATCCGCTCCAGGAGCGACCGGGCATCGGCCGTGGCGATCACGCCCAGCATCTCGGCCGCGCGGCTGCGTCGCAGCGCCTCGGGGTCGGGCTCGGCTGCGGC
>PUMS01000076.1 GCA_003551485.1 Phycisphaeraceae bacterium
TGGCCAGTGAGGCCGTTCATCACAAGATCGCCAGGAGCGGGCGCAAGCCCCGCCGCGGCCTCCGCCGCCGCGGCATCACGCTGATGGAGGTGCTGGTTGCGCTGCCCATCATCGCCATGCTGCTGACGGCCACGATGGTGGCCATCGACGCCAGCTTCCGCGCCTACGGCAGCGCGGCCGAAGAGGCCAGCACGCAGGCCGCCACGCGGATGGTGGTCCACCGCCTGCTCACCCTGGTGCGCACCAGCACCGCCCACGGCCCGCTGACGGCCGGCGAGCCGGGGGTGACGCTGGAGAACGGGCTGCTGCATTCTCACTTCATCGAGCTGCTCGACCCCGATGACAACGAAATCCGCCTGGAATGGCGTTCGGAGACCGACGAGCTATGGCTGATCCGCACGCCCTGGGATGGTTCGCCGAGCACCGAGCAGCCCATCCTCGGCGGGGTGCGCGAGGCGCGCTTCTCGAGCAAGCCGCGCCGCCTGCGCAGCGGCGCCCTCGTGCTCGAGCGGGCCACGATGGACCTGACCGTCGAGGCCGACCCCGATGCCACGCTGCCGATCGAGACCGAGACGCGAATGCCCATCCGCGTCTTCGCCTCGACCGCCCCCCGGAAGCTGGAATAGCAGCCCCGCCCACGCCGTGGCAACGGCGGGTCGGCCTGTAACGGTCGGGCAAGGGCGAAGTGGGTTGGATTGGCCAGATTCCCTGGCTTGACAGGCAAATGAATCTTACGTTTGAGATGTCGAACCTCGAAGATGCAGGGCGACGGACCCGGCGTTCGGGTCGGCCCGAGAGATGAAGGCTGGCGAGGCGATGCAAGGAACCACGATCATGAAAAAGAAGCTCGCATCTGTAGCCATGGTGGGTGCGGTGTTCGCCGGCGCCGCCGTGACTCCCACCGCCCCCGAAGCGATGGCCCACACCATCGAGCTGACCGGCAACGTCCGCGACTTCCGCATGTCCCACCCGGACATGGAGCGCAACGACTTTCTGTTCTGGCATTTCAGCGATTGGAACATCAGCTCCGGATCGAGGGAGCACGTCTACCCCAACATGGTCTATCCGCACCTGTGCAGCGAAGGTCTGCCGCGCCTGAACCTGCACTACAAGTACGGGGTGTTTGAGACCAAGACTACACCAAGCGGACCCCCGACCGAGATGACCGTCTACTGGTTCGCCCCCGACACCGAAGGGCAGGTGCTCGCCAACTCCTCATACGATGAGCAGCGCCGGGCCGAGGCGGGCGAAGAGGATGGCGGCGTGTTCCGCGACTCGGTCTGGGTCGAGTGTTCTCGACACCTCTCCAACGTGGTGGTCGGCCTGGATGACGGCACCGAGTACAAGTTCGACAACCTGAGCCATGAACAGGTCAACCTCTTCAAGGTGCCCGAGGAACACGTGGGTAAGCGGATCGAGACCGTCTGGGTCAAGGCCGGCCCCTACAGCAGCGGTGATGGTCCCGGCTACGGCATGCGATTCGACCGCGAGGACGCCACCTGGCCCCGCCCCATGCCCGTGCACTCGGTTGAAAGCTTCAACCAGTGGTACCGCGACAAGCCGGGCACGAACATCAACATCGCCCACACCATCACCCTGGACAACGGCCAGGATGAGCCCGGCGGCATCTACACCTTCGCCCGCGTGCTGCCCAACAGCTTCTTCCCCATCGACCATGAGGGCTTCGGCAACGAGGGGCTGAATCACAACTTCCACTTCACCTTCGAGCTGCGCACGCAGTTCACCTACACCGCGCCCGAGGACCGCGACTACGAGCTTGTGTTCACCTTCACCGGCGATGACGATGTGTGGGTGTTCATCGGCGGCAAGCTGGCCATCGACCTCGGCGGCGTGCATCCCCAGGCCAGCCAGACGATCAACCTCGATGATGAAGCCGAGCGCTTCGGCCTCGAGCCGGGCGAGACCTACACCCTCGACGTGTTCATGGCCGAGCGGCACACGGTGCAGTCCAACTTCCGCATCGACACCACCCTCGAACTGAGCGAGGTCCAGCCCACCACCGTCAGCCCGCTCTACGACTGAACCCCCGGCTTCCAACCCCCGCGGGTCCCGACCTTCAACGACAACCAGCGCGCACGTTCATGCCCGGTGCGCCGTACAACACCGTGCCCTCTCGCGGGGCACGGTGTTGTCTTATACCCCGCAGTCGGGGCCGGCGCCGGCCCGCGCATCGAGGCGACTATCCCGTGGCCGTCTCGATCACCGCGCCCGCCGTATGGCCGCCGAAGCCCGCGGCGAAGATGGCCTGGCGGCCGAACCGGCCGCGACCGCCCCGCGCCCGCGGCTGCAACCGGCAGTGCGGGCCGGTGACGCTGATGGGCGATGTCACCCACGGCATCGGCGGCCGATGGCCGGTGCGGGCGCAGAGGCAGGCGATCACCAGTGACACAAGCCCCGCCGCGCCCAGCCCGTGCCCCAGGGCTCCTTTGACCGCATACAGGTCGCTGGGCGCCGCCAGCAGGTCGGCGTAGACGGCCAGTTCCGCCTCATCCTGCCCGGCGGTGCCGGTGGCGTGGGGATGCAGCAGGTCGATGGGCCGGTCGCCGATCAGCCGCGCGGCCAGATCGCGCAGCACGGGCATCCCTGGTGCGGGGCGGATCAGGTCATGGGGCTCGCAGCCCGCGGCGGTGTCGACCAGTTCCAGTGAGCCCGGTGGCGCGGGCCGGCCTGTCTCGCAGCGCTCGAGTACCACCGCGGCGGCCAGTTCCACCGGGATGAAGCCGTTGCGGGCCGCATCCAGCGGCCGGGCACGGTAGCCGTCTCGGGTCAGCGGCGGCAGCACGCCCAGCCTGCGGTAGCTGGCGATGAACATGGGCAACAGCGCGGCCTCGGCGGTCACCACCAGCACGCGATGGGGTCCACCGGCCTGGACCATCCTCCGCCGCGCTGCATCCAGCGCCACCAGGCTCGAAGCGCTCGCGGCGATGATGGTCTCGATGCGGGCCAGTCCCA
>PUMS01000085.1 GCA_003551485.1 Phycisphaeraceae bacterium
CTGAAAGCCGCAGCGCTGGTGGCATCGCACCGAGGCCGCACTCGAGCACTCGGCCACGGCCAGTTCAAAGCCTCGCTCACCGCCCAGGGCCACGGCCCGGTTCAACAGCGCTGTGGCCAGGCCCCGGCCGCGCCAGGCGGGCGATGTCCCGATCGCCGCGATGTGCAGGACCTGGCCGGGCACGATCGGCGCGCCCGCCTTCAGCGGTGCCCGCAGCCGCTCGAGCAGCGCAAGCGCCGGCGCCAGCCGCTGTCGCAGCGTGGCCTGCAACTGCGACATCAACCCGGCCCCGGAGTCATCAGCCAGGTCGTCGCAGAAGATGAAGCCGATCACCGCCCCGCCCTGGGCCTCGCGGGCCAGCAGGCTCAGGCCCCTGGTGAAATTGGCCTCGGCCAGCCGCCGCGCCACCGGCCGCATCGCCACCGGGTCGATGCCCAGTGACCGGACGATGGGCTCATCCTGAAGAAACACGTCGAGGTAAACCGCCACCGCCTCATCCAGGTCGGGCTCCCCGGCGACGGCGATCCGCCATGACTGCGCGGCCTGCTGCGACATCATCGACATCCCTCAAGAGCCATCCTCGAGGCGGCCCGCCCACTGCGGCAGGCATCCACGCCGCGGCCCATCGTACCCCTTCCGATCCATCGGCGTCATCGGCATCATCTGCGCATCGCTCCACAGGCAGGTGCCGTTCAGCCGTCGGAGTTATCCACGGATCTCGCAGATGGACACAGCGCGGCCGAGCTGCAACCAGGGGTGGCATGGTCAGCGGGCTGTCTTCAGCCCGATGGCCATGAGCGGGCCCCGGGACGCCGTGGCCATCGGGCGAAGCCCCCCCGGAAGCCCGCTGACCATGCCAGCCACGCTACATGCGTTTGCCCTGCCATGGCGTCAGATGCGGTTGGATTCGCGGGCCGGGGCGTGTATGATCCAGGCACCGGTGGCCGGCCGGGTGTCCGATGCGGGTGTAGCTCAACGGTAGAGCGTCGGCCTTCCAAGCCGATGGTGCGGGTTCGATTCCCGTCACCCGCTTTCTCCGGGGGGGATTTCGGGCGATGCGCCGCCGGGTGCATTCCGCATTCAACCTTCCATGCGCGCCCAGCGCACGGGGAACCCCCCGCACCTCCAGCCACCCCTCACGCGTTTCGCTCGGCGCGCTCATCGTACACCGTGCGGGCCATGTGCCGGGCGTGGGTGGCGATGGTGCGCAGGTTCTCGATCAGGTCCGTCTGGAAGGTGAGTGCCTCCATCGCGTGGGCATCATCGCTGCGGTAATGGGCCTGGAGCTTCTCGAGGGCCTCTTCGGCCTGCCGGCGGATGCGCGGCTTGAGTGAAGCAACCTCCCTGGCCTTGCCCTGGTCCTCGTTGACCACCGCCTCGACGGCCAGGGCCAGGGTGCGGTCGACCAGTTCGTGAAAGCGGGCCACATCGCGGCGGGCGGACTCGGGGAAGGTGAGATTGTTGGCCAGGCGGCGGTGACCCAGGGTCGTGATGCCGGTCTCGACCACATCGCCGATCTGCTCGAGGTAATTGGCCGCGGTGGTCAGGCCCTGGAAGGCCCCACCTTCCCTGTCGCCGTGGGGCCGGGTGGCGGCATCGTTGAGGTAGCGCTCGATCGCGGCGTGGAGTTTGTCCACCTTCTCATCCTGTGCCCGCACCTGCTGCACCTGCGCCCCCGTGCCGGTGCTGACGATCCTCATGGCCTGCCCCACCATGGCGCGCACCAGGCCGCCGAGGCGGCCGATCTCCCTTCGCACGCAGTCCAGCGCCAGGGCGGGGGTGTTGAGCATGCGGCGATCCAGGTGGTGCGGGCTGGCCTCATCCTCTACCCCGCCGCGACCCTCGGGCACGATCCAGTAGGCGATGCGGGCGATCAGGCCGGCGAACGGGAGCATGATCAGGGCGTTGATGACGTTGAAAAGGGTGTGGGCGTTGGCGATCTGCCGCGGGGCCTCAGCGCGCAGCCGATCCAGCCCCTCCAGATGCACCGCTGAGGGACTGACCCAGCGGGCCAGATCGGCCAGCACACCGATGAACCCCAGCCACAGCAGCACTCCCATGATCGCCGCGAACACGTGGATGACCGCCACCCGGACGGCCTCGCGCGGCCGGCCGATCGAGGCCAGCAGCGCCGTCACGCACGTGCCGATGTTGGCACCCAGCGCGATGCCGATGCCCGCCGGCAGCGTCAAGAGCCCCTCGGCGGCCATCGTCACCGCAAGGCCCACCGTCACCGCCGACGACTGGATCAGCGCGGTGAAAACCGCCCCGGCGATGATCGCATACACCGGCCACTCCAGCCCCGCCATCAGGCGCAGCGCCGGCTCGTGCTCGCGCAGCGGCTCCATGCCCGTGCTCATCACGGCCATGCCCAGAAACAGCAGGCCGAAGCCCAGCACCAGCCCCCCGCCGTGGCGCATCCATTCGCCGCGGCCCAGCAGCATCAGCGGATAGCCCACCGCCACCATCGCCAGGGCCAGGTCGGTGGCCTGGAAGGCGATGATCTGCGCTGTGACCGTCGAGCCGATCTTCGCCCCCATGATCACCCCCACCGACTGCACCGATGAGACCACCCCCGCCGAGGCAAACCCCACCAGCAGCACGGTGGTGATGGTCGAGGACTGAAGCAGTGCCGTAACGCAGAAGCCGGTGACCATGCCGGTGATGCGGTTGGTGGTCATCCGCTTGAGCATGATCTTCATGCCCTCACCGGCCAGGGCGCGGAGGCTGGTCGAGAGCCGATCCAGCCCCATCAGAAAAAGCGCCAGTCCGCCCAGCAGGCCCATGAGAATCTGCGGCCAGGGCAGCGAGGCGGGCTCGGAAGCAACTTGGGCAAGCAGCGGGCTCATGGGCCGGTAGTGAAGGTCGGGCAGGGCGGGGCCGGGCGCCGGCAGCGACGGCGGCCCCGGTTGCCGGTCTGGGGCGGGTTTGTGAGGAAAGTGTGAGCGGCGATTCTATCGTTTCAGCCC
>PUMS01000306.1 GCA_003551485.1 Phycisphaeraceae bacterium
AAGGCCGCGCAGCCGTACTCATCGGCCACCGTGGCGGCACGCTCTTCATCGGTGTCCACCACCGCCACCAGCCGTGCGCCGGGCAGGTTGGCATAGGTGCGGGCATGGTGGCGGCCCATGCGGCCGACACCGATGACCGCCACCTCGATGGGCTGGGGCTCGTTCATTCACCCATCGTATCGCGATGCCGGGGACCGTGCCGGTACCGGGTGGGCTCGGATGAGCCGGATGCCACCGGCGGCCGGGGCTCCGCAAGGTGTAAGGTGGGTAGAGCGAGGTCTGCCGATCATGGTCATGGCAGGACACCGAGCGCATCCAGCAGGGTCTCGCCGCCGAAGATGAGCACGATCAGCGCTGCAGCGGCCAGGTGCGGGCCGTAGGGGACCTGGCGCACCTCGCGGCGGAGCACGCGCCCGGCACCGGTCAGCACCAAGGTGTAACCCAGCCCCAGAAACGGTGCCAGGAAGAAGACCACCACCGCATCGAACCAGCCCAGGCACGCGCCCACGCCCAGCATCAGATGCACATCGCCAAGCCCCATCGCCTCGCGGCCGAAGGCCAGCGTGCCCAGGATGCGAACCACCCACACCAGCCCGGCCCCCACCAGCGCCCCCATCAGCACCGCGCCCAGCACCGACACCGGTTCCGGCAGCGACGAAGCCGGCGCGATGAAGGCATGGCCCAGCATCATGCCGATCAGCGGCCATGCGATGAAAAGCACCTCCCGCGCCGCCTCACGGCGCGGGTAGGGATGCTCGTACCACGGCTCATCACCCCCCTGCCCCAACGAATTCACCGCCCCACCCCCGGAAGCTTGGCTCCCCGAATCCTGAGCATCGTTGGAGGCGCCGGGCCCCTCGCCCCCGATCCCGCCTGCATCGCGGCCTCCTTCATCCTGCCCCTGACCTGTCACGGCCACGTACTCATGCTCGGGAAAGCTGCGGGGCAGCACACCCAGCCACATCAGCAGGTTGGCCACCACCAGCCCCGCCGCGCCGCCCAGACCCATGCGCACCGCCGCATCACCTATGGCGGGGTGGAGCCACTGGGGCCAGGCCGGCGCTGCCACCAGGCGCAGCGGCTCGAGCCAGAAGCTGGCCAGTGGCAGCACCACCACCGCCGCGATCGCCGCCACCCACGGGATGGCGGTGGGAATGATGAACAGCCGGGCATCGATCACCGTTGCGGCGATCAGCGTGGCCACGAGCGTGAGCATCACCAGCAAGGCCGGCCACGTGCCCGCCAGATCCAGCTCCTGCCAGAACGGCCGCCACCCGCCCCAGTAGAGGGCGATGAAGACCAGCCCGAACAGCAGCGCCGTGGCGGCCTCGATCAGCGGGTACTGGATGCTGATTGGGGTTTGGCAATATCGACACCGGCCGCGCAGCCAAAACCAGCCCAGCACGGGCACGTTGTCGTACCAGGCCAGCGGATGCCCGCAGCGCGGGCAGCGCGACGGCGGCCGGACCAGGCTCTCACCGGCGGGCAGTCGGCAGATGACCACGTTGAGGAAGCTGCCGATGCAGGCGCCGAAGAGCACCACCAGGATCAGCCAGGGCAGGTGATGGTTCATGGTCGGGTTCCCGCGGAGTGGGGCGGGCGCTGGCTCACAGCTTCATCCTCTTGAAGATGAACTCGGGAATGCCGCGGATGATCCTCATGATGACCCGCCAGAACCAGGGCGTGTAGATCACGTTTCGCCGCCGCCGCATGGCCCGTTCGATGTCGCGCGCCACACGCTCGGGGGTGGCCACCAGCGGGGATTTGGGGTTGACCCAACCCTCGGTCATGGGTGTGTGGACGATGCCGGGCTTGATCGTCAGCACGTGCACGCCGCTGCGGTACAGCCGGTTGCGCAGGCCCTGGAGGTAGGCGCTCATGGCGGCCTTGCTGGCGCCGTAGATGTAGTTGCTCTGGCGGCCGCGGTCGCCGGCGACGGAGGAGATGCCCGCGATCAGCCCCCTGCCGCGCTCGCTCATGTGCGTGGCGATGCGCTCCAGGACGGTGGCGGCGGAGATGCAGTTGACCTCGAAGGTGCGCTGGATCTGCTCCTCATCGGGCACCTTGTCCGGGGGCGGCATGTAGCCGTAGCACAGGACCACGGCATCGAGGCCGCCGGGTTCGGCCTGGGCGATGCAGCGCTCGATGAACGCCTCGTGGGAGTTGAAGTCGAGGGCATCGAAGCGCTCCGTGGCAACGTCCGCCTCGTGGCGCAGTCGAAGATCGGCGGCGATGCGCTCGAGTTCTTCCTCGTCGCGCGCGGCGAGGATCAACCGCCGGCCTCGCTGGGCCAGCACTCCTGCCAACGCCCGGGCAATGCCCGAGGTGGCACCGAGAATCAGGGCAGTCTGGCTCATGGGCCCTCCACAATACCGAGTCGGCGCGCCTGCGAGGAAACGAACCGGCCCCGCGGGTCCACCCGCGCCTTGACCTTGCGGAACTCTTCCAGCCGCGGGTACATCCGGGCGAAGGCCCCGGCGGTGGCCTGCGAATCCTTGGCCAGGTAGAGCCGGCCGCCGTGGTCGAGCAGGATGGCATCCAGTTCCCGCATCAGCTTCTGGAACTTCGCCCCCCCGCTGTGGGGCAGGTCCATGGCCAGGGTATGGCCGGGGAAGAGGTAGGAGAGCATCCCGTTACTGCTCTTGCCGGCGGTCTTGAGCACCGCCAGATAGGCGCCCGCGCCATGGCGCACCAGGTGCTCGAGCAACGTCGTGAGGCCCTCTCGCGAGCTTTCCAGCGGAAACAGCGCCTGATACTGCACGATGCCGCGCCGGCCGTAGATGCGGTTCCAGTGGTGGATCGCATCCAGCGGGTAGAAAAACGAGCGGTAGTCCTCGATGCGCTGCCGGTCGCCGTGGCGGCGGTAATACAGGGCGTTGAACAGCTTGCCCGAGAGCCGGTTGAGCACGAACGAGGGCATGAAGCACGGCACCGTCTTCGACCGGCGCGGCGGGGGCGTCCACGGC
>PUMS01000292.1 GCA_003551485.1 Phycisphaeraceae bacterium
AAAAGAAAACTCCACCCACCCGCCGGCTTCGCCGCGCTTTTCCATGGGAACCCCGTTAACCTTAAGCCTCAGTCTCTCAGCTCCCTGGGCCATCAGGCGACAGGCAACGGCGGGCTCCAGCTCTCCCGACGCCAGGTCGCCTTCCCCCGCTATCCCGCGCATCTCGAGCGTTTCTACTCTCCCCGGGCTTATGGTCATGGGACTGGCCGGGGTAAGAATCTTCCTTGCCAGGTAATCCCTCCCCCCCGCCAGCCAGCCTTCCGGGTTCCGATCGCGTACCGCCGTGAAATGCCGCCTCTCCTTCCCCCTCAGCGTCTCCGGGCTGCCTATCTGCCAGTAGTGCGGCAGGTCGGTGTTGAACAGGTTGAATGTATAAATGCCGTCAACGCCCGCCTCCCACGCCTCCCACGCCCTGCCCCGGTAGGACTCCAGCGAATGCCTCAGGGGGTCCCTCGAGCCTTCTACCATCACCCGAGTCTCGCTCAGGCCCGCGTACACCTTCACCCCGTGCCTCCTGCCCAGCTCCACGCTGTACTCCCAGTCGTTAAGCCTGAAATACCCGCTCGGTATGAACATGTCTATAAGCCCCAGCTCGAACCACCTCTCGATGTCTATCCCCATGTCATAACAGTACCCCGCAGAATCCGGCGCGCGCATCGCAAGCAGTAGCGGCTTCCCCCTCCTCATGCCCACCTCGTCGAGCATACGCCGGATCCTGCCTATCAGCTCCGTCAGAGCATCCCTCTCCTCATCGCTCGCCCTGCCTCCCTCCGATACGCTCCGGAAAAGCTGGGGATGACGGAAAAAATCCATCTCTATCCCGTCTATGTCGTAATTCCCGGCAACCTCCCTGAATACCTCGTACAAAAACTCCCGCACCTCCTCCCGCCCGTAATCCACCGCCGACCAGCTGCCGTGCCTGACGCTCTCACCCCTGCGGGCAAAAAGAAAATCCGGGTTCTCCCTCTTGAAATCCGAGTGCCTGTGGTCCTCCCTCCCCGCGTCGTGCGTGTCGTTCATCCTCATCGACCAGAATATCTCTATCCCCTTCTCCCGGCAGTACCTTATCTTCTCCTCCAGCGGGTCCGTACCCATCTCCCTCATCCGCGTCACAAGGTTGTGCCCTATCCCGCTGTGAACATCCGTAAACTCCGTCCCCACCTCCGTCCGGTGCGAAAAAAGCCCGAATGAACCACGGTCCGTGGAATAAAACACCGAGTCTACCTGGCTGCCCTCCCTCGGCGCCCGCCAGTCCAGAAACGCCTCTATCAGGTCCTCGTCCGAAGGCGCCTCTCCACGCCCGTAACGGTAGGCGGCCGCGTCGTCCCCATCGTTGTTGAATATTATCCGCCTCTGACTCTGCCGCGCCTGCTCCCTCATCTCATCATGCTCCCGCTCGGAAAGCACCGCTTCACGGCAGCCGCAGAACACCATGATCCCGCCGATAAACATCAGAATTCCCAGGGATAAAACCTTCCCGGCCTTTCTCAAATCCATGCCCCGCCCTCCCGTTTAAACAAAAAGATGGAGCTTGTTCCAAAGTTACGTGATAGCATTAACTCCAACTCCATGATACGCCAATGTTAACGAGTTTGATTTCAGGATTAATCGCTTTGTACTGGTCCCAAATTTCATCCCACATTTCAGGGGAAAAGATTTTGTTCCTTGCTACTTTCAGCCAGTTCAGAAGCCCTTTATCGCTCCAGCGTTTGCCTACACTCCATATCCTGTTTTTGATCTGGCTGAAGTGGCTCTCTATAGCGTTCGTGCTCAATGGTATCCACTCTCCGGTCTTTAACCAGCAATCGAAAAAAGTGGCGGCCTGCTGTGAAAGGTTTTCTATGTATGTCCGGGCCTTGGGGTATTTATCCTTTTCCAGAATATTCAGCAACTCGTTAAATCCCTCCATGGTCTTTTCCGATAATTCTTTGACCATGGGAAAATCCTTGGGAGTGATTTGTTCCAGGCTTTTCCTGTTGAACTTAAACGCTGGAATTGATTCGAGTTTTTCCTTAAACGGGGCCTGCTGCGGTTTCTTCAGGCCGTCAGAGTAGAGAGCATATGGAAAATCCCTTTTACCGTGCAAAAGACATCGCTGAGGGCGCATACCCTCAGCAAGAAGCGCTTCTTCTATACCCGCTCCGCCGTCATAGAAAAGAACTTCCAACTTTCCGTAATCCAACCGTTTCTCCAGATCTTTTCTTATCTCTTCCCAGCTCTGATTTGTCCAAAAGCCTACCAGCTCAAAAGGTCGGTTTTCTCCCAGGGATGCTATTGCCCAGCGCACATGCCCCCTGCCCAGGTTCTGCCCTCTCCCCTCCTGCTTTCTCATGGCCATGTCGTCGACCATTAAGAAGCGATAGGGAATATGCTTCATGTTCGGCCATGGACACTGTTCTTCTGCAAACTCCTGCAGATGCCGGTGCAGTGTTGTCGCGGGAACGGGAAACTCATTCCGGAGAATACGGCCTTCCTCTTTTGCCGCCACCCGGTATGAGGTATGGATGGTCAACCCTATCCCTGCTTCAGTCGCATCATGGCTGTATTGAATATATCTCGGGAAAAAACCGCTGTCGCGCAAAGGCACGATTGTTTTTCCTTCTACCTTGTCGTATAACTGAACAAGGGGAAAGGAAAACAGGCCGAACTTCGTTCTTATCTTCCGCGGCTTGCCCTGATGCCCGTTCTTTACGTATCGACCAGGTTCGTTTTTCTTCATCTTTTCAACCGTTGAATCCTCAACTGCAGAACATAAAGCCTTTACCAACGTGAAAAATATCTTCGACATAGAATTCCCGAGACCTGAAAGAATACCATTGACATTCAATCCTTCGTCTGGCATTCTAAAAGTCAGGGAAAGGTCCACTTGGATCTTCCTCATCGGATTTCTGCCTCCTCTCTTTTTTGGGAAAGATACAAGAGGTATGAAATCCGATTTTTTATCGGAAGTCAAGC
>PUMS01000419.1 GCA_003551485.1 Phycisphaeraceae bacterium
CACGATGTGACTCAAGGGTGGGTCTCCTTTCTGAATGGGGTGTGTATGAAGCGGATGGTGGCAGCCCGGCAACCGTCAGGCGGTCATCTCCCATCGCAGCTTCTTCTGCGTGGGGTGGTTGTCAGCACGTGGCCGGCTGGCACGGGACCACCGGCCGCCGCCGGCTTCGCCGATGCAACGCCAGCCGGCGGCGCGGAGCGTGATGCCGGGCTCGGTGGTCAGGATGTAGGTCACCAGGCGCCGATAGCCCATGGCACGGGCCGCACGCCAGCAGGCGGCGTAGAGCATCGAACAGGCGTTGGGCACAGCCTCACGGCTGCACAGGCGCGTCACCTCGGCGGTGAGGCCGTCATCGAGCAGCCTCGCGATGGGCCGGCCCACGATGGCCACGGCCTGAAGGTCGCTCTGGCCTTCTTCCACCGCACCGATGGCAAACAGGCCGCCGGGTGGGGCGCGGTGGTGGCGGTGATGCTCGTTCACGAACGCCCGCGCCCGGGTGAGGGTGACCGGATGCAGTCTCAATGTCATCTTGTCTCCCGTAGAGCCGTCGCCGGCCCGTGAACTTGTGAGGGTGATTGCGGTCGGATAATGGCGAACCGGCTGGGCGCAGCAACAGCCCCGGCCCGATGGGCCATCCCCCGCAGGTCAATGGTGAAGGTGACGGCGCAGCTCAGCCGGATGAAGCGTGATCGGTCGCCGCTTCGCCTTCGAGCTGGCGCATCAGGTGAAGCCGGCGCGTCGTGCGGTCGTAGACGCTCCAGCGGACATCGTGCGAATCATCCTCGCGGGCCATCCACAGCGCCCGCTGGAGTGCCTGCTCGGGGCTGTCGCAGTCCTGCTCGCCGATGCCCACGACCAAGGCCACCACGTAGCGGTCCTCGGGTCGCACGTAGCTGCCGGCCACCTCCTCGGGTTCGAATGAACGGTCAGCCATCACGGGACTCCTGGTTACGGGATGAATATGCTGCGGCTGCCGCATTGTAGAGGCTCACACCAGCGCCTCCAGCTCATCGGCCAGCATCGCCAGGCCGTCACGCGGCTCCAGCGATGGCCGGCAGGTGTGCATGAGCTAGATGGCGGGGGCGACGGCACGCCGGACGCCGTACCACACGATGCTCGGATACCACGTGGCCGTCTCGATGAGCACACCCTCTCGACGCAGCTGCCGGTAGTAGAGCTTGCGGTCCTCGATGGCCTGCTGGACAGTGACCTGGTTGTCCCGCTCGAGCAGTTCGACCAGCCGCCGAAGCACCTGGATGGCCAGTTCCAGCAGGTGCTGGCGGGCATGGATGATCTGGGGCTGGCGGCGGGCCAGCCTGGGCAGTTCGCGGTGGATTGCCAGCAGGACCACGCCGCGCAGCGGAACGGTGAGAGGACTGTGTACGCTGTGGCACCGATGGGGAGCGGTCTTGTTCTTCCTGGCCATCAGATATGCTCCCCTCTGGTCCTGTCGGGGTCCCCGTAGCGGGCCTCGTAGGGCCTGCCCATATCGAGGGCCACCTCGCGGGCGTGGTCCAGGCCCAGGATGCCCCAGCAGGTCTGGGCGCTGGCATCGTCCGGTGTCTGGACGACACAGCCGTAGACCTCGCCCTGGAGAAACAGGTTGTACCGGCGCACCTCGGCCTCGAGTGCGTGGCGGGCCTGCTGGAACGTGAGCTTCTCGTGGGCGATGGCCTGGGGTGAGGCACATATCCAGCCCACCTGGCCCCAGTCCCAGCGGCCGGGGTCCTGGGCCCGGAAGCTGTCGGGGTGGGTGCTCATGGCCAGGCCCGAGTGGTCGTAGAGGTACAGCGGCAGGATCACCCAGCCGGCCTCGGCCAGCACACTCATGGCCGTCTCGATCACACCCGGGCCGTAGCCACCTGCCGATGTCGCTCCACCCGATCCGCCGCGGAACAGAAAATCCAGCGTGTAATCATCACGCTGCCCGCCGGGCACATCCGCCATCCACCGCCGGTAGTCGGCGGCGATGTGGGGGTCTTCGAGCATCTTCGCCAGGACGGGCTGGAGCTGGGCGAGGGTGAGGCTTTGAAGGAGTTCCCGCCAGAACTCACCGGGGTGCTGATACTCATGCGGATCGCCGAGGCGGTACTTGCGGTGGAAGGTGACCATCCGGCCGAGGTGGTCGCCGGTCCTGCGGGGGTCGGCCTCGTGTGCGGCCTCATCGTGGACGATGCGGATGCGCACACCGTGCTGAAGCTCGATCACCTCGACATCACAGGTCGCGTTCATGTGTGGATTCCTTGAAGATGGGTGATGCCCGCCACGGCCTGACCGGCTCAGGGCGGACCCGGTGAACCGGCATCGCCCCGGCCGAGGTGGCGGTGGATGGCCTGGTGGATGCGCTGCGCTTCGCTGCCGCGGCCGAGGGCGGGCACGTAGCTCACACCCAGGGCCGCGGCCAGCCGCTGGAGCAGGGCCAGGCCGTAGATGCCGTGCATCTGCTCGACGGGGCGGTCCCGCACGTAGATCGTGCCCTTGGGACTGCCGTCGGAATGCCAGGTCCGGGCCAGGCGTTCGGCCAGGTGCGCGGGCATCCCCGCATCGACCAGGGCCGCCACCGGCAGGATGGTGTGGCCATCGCACATGTCGGTGATGCGGGTGATGACGTCGGCGGGCAGTTGGCCAAGGGCGGTGTTGATGTCGATCCCGGGCTTGTCGCCCATGCATGGCTCCTTGTGGTGATGGAAGGGAAGATGCAGAGTCAGGCCCGGTGCGTGGCATCAGGAGGCGGATGCACCGGCCTTCGAGCCGGTGCAGCCGGCCCTGGGCTTCGAGCCGGGCCGGCCCAGCCAGGTGAGTTCCTCTGCCGGCACGCCGCAGGCCGCCAGCGACCGCTGCTGGGCGGCACGCTCGATGCGGTCGCGGCGGACGGCGGCACGGACGTTGGCACCGAGGTAGGTCATGTCGGCACGGTCGAGAGCGGAAGCGGGGATGATGGTCATGGCGAGAC
>PUMS01000491.1 GCA_003551485.1 Phycisphaeraceae bacterium
CCTTCAGCGAAAGCTACCTGACACACCTGCGGGTGCTCCAGAACGTGGGCATGACGCGCATCGACCCGGTCGAGTTCGAGGGCCATCAGATCGTGCCCATCCGCTTCCTTCAGAGGCTGCTGCCGGATCCGGCCGAGCTGGGCAAACACTACAGGGGCAAGACGTGCATCGGCTGCCAGTTCGAGGGCGTCAAGGACGGCAAGCGCCTGCGAAAGCTGATCTACAACAACGCCGATCACGAGGTGGCCTACCGCGAGACCGGCGCACAGGCGGTCAGCTACACCACCGGCGTGCCCGCCATGATCGGGGCCAGGATGCTCATCGACGGCCCGTGGCGGCAGCCGGGGGTTTACAACCTCGAGCAACTCGACCCCGATCCGTTCATGGAACAGCTCAACCGCTACGGCCTGCCCTGGCACATCATCGACCGGGATGAGCCGATATGATCCACGCCCCGCCCACGCCCGAGGCCATCGCCATCCGGGCCGAACGGCTCAGCGAAGCGCCTTCGCCCTGCTTCGTGGTCGATGAGGTCCTCATCGAGCGGAACCTGCGGACCATCGACCGCGTCCAGCAGGCCACCGGCGCCCGCGTGCTTCTGGCGCTGAAGGGCTTTGCCATGTGGGGGCTGTTTCCGCTGATCAGCCGTTACCTGGCGGGCACCACGGCCAGCTCGATCCACGAAGCCCAGCTCGGGCAAGAGCAGTTTGGCGGTGAGGTCCACGCCTACGCCCCGGCCTACGCCGACCACGAGATCGACACCTACCTCGACCTGGCCGACCACATCAGCTTCAACTCCTTCAGCCAGTGGCGTCGGTTCCGCGACCGGGTGCGGTCCCATCCGAAGGCGCCGGCGGCGGCGATCCGTGTCAACCCCGAGCACTCGGAGGTGGCCACGCCGATCTACGACCCCTGCGCGCCGCGGTCGCGGCTGGGGGTACCGCTGTCGCAGTTCGACCCCGAGTCACTTGAGGGCATCAGCGGGCTGCACTTTCACACCCTGTGCGAGCTCAACGCCGATGCGCTCGAGCGCACGCTGGCGGTGTTCGAGCAGCGCTTCGGGCCGTGGCTGGACCGGATGAGCTGGTTCAACTTCGGCGGCGGCCATCACGTCAGCCGCGCTGACTACGATATCGATCTGCTGATTCAGACCATCACCGACTTCCAGCAGCGTTATCCCGGCCGGGCCATCTACCTCGAGCCCGGCGAGGCCATCGCCCTCAACGCCGGCGTACTGGTTGCCACGGTGCTGGACGTGATCCACAACGAGGTCGACATCGCCATCCTCGACACCTCCGCCACCGCGCACATGCCCGACGTACTGGAGATGCCCTATCGGCCCGAGATCGAAGGCGCGGCCGAGCCGGGCAGAAAACGGTGGACCTACCGGCTGGGCGGGCTGACCTGCCTGGCGGGCGACGTGATCGGCGACTACAGCTTCGATGAGCCATTGAAGGTGGGCGACCGGCTGGTCTTCGGCGACATGGCGCACTACAGCATGGTCAAGACCACGACGTTCAACGGTGTGCCGCTGCCGTCGATCGCGGTCTACAACAGCGAAACACGTTGTCTTCGGGTGCTTCGCCGTTTCGGTTACGCGGATTACCGGGACCGGCTGGGCTGAGGGTGCCATTGCGCAAGGCGTTGTGCTTTCTGCCCTTGCAGACATAATATAAAAGATCGTTTTAACTTCTTTCGTGGCGGGCACTTCCGCCCGACCCGCAATCGGGCGGCGGGGTTGCTTTGAGCCATCGGGCCGTTACAATTGACCGTTGGTGGGGGCGATGCACGAACGTGAAGCGCAAGCGATGCAGATGCAGGCGTACGGGAGGACCGGGTCGTCTGGTTGAATCGTCGCCAGCGTCTTGCGTGAACAGCGTTCTGTCGGTTGCCCGGTTCCACTCATGCCCGCAACGTCATCGGGCAACGGCGAACCTTTCCCCCTCCCCGGCGGCCGAGCGGCGGACGCCGGACTGGCTGACAAGTCTATGGCATATCGGCCGGCGGCACCGCTTCGACGTGCACGGCGCCGACCGGGGGCGGGCAACCGGGGATGAACAAGCCGGGGGACGGGGGACAGGAGGGGTTGAAGGGGTCCCGTTGCGGGGCCAGGACAAACCGGACAGGTGCAGTGCCGCGGTATGGCAGCGACGGGCCGGGTCGGCCCGGTCGGTGGCGCCGTCGGCCGCACCCCAACGACAGGAGGCTCAACCATGACCCCAGAAGTGACGACACCCCAGCAGGAATCTCAGCCACAAACCCGCCAGAACGGCGACGTCGATGCTCGCGACTCGAGCAACTACAAGCAGGAATACGTCAAGAGCTTCGCCGAGCGGTGGGATGAACTGATCGACTGGGAGGCGCGGGCCAAGGCCGAGGGCAGTTTCTTCATCGACGTGCTGCGGCAGCGCGGCGCCAGGAAGGTGCTCGACGTGGCCACCGGCACCGGCTTCCACTCGGTGCGGCTGCTCGAGGCCGGCTTCGAGGTCGTCAGCGCCGACGGCTCGGCCGAGATGCTGGCCAGGGCCTTCGAGAACGGCCGCCGCCGCAACCACATCCTCCGCGTCGTGCAGGCCGACTGGCGCTGGCTCAACCGCGACGTGCACGGCGAGTACGATGCCATCATCTGCCTGGGCAACTCCTTCACCCACCTGTTCGAGGAGCGCGACCGGCGTAAGACGCTGGCCGAGTTCTACGCCATGCTCCGCCATGACGGCGTGCTCATCCTCGATCAGCGCAACTACGATGCCCTGCTCGACGGCAAGTACGGCAACAAACGCAAGTACTACTACTGCGGCGAGAGCGTCACCGCCGAGCCCGAGCACATCGACGAGGGCCTGGCGCGCTTCAGGTACACCTTTCCCGGCGGCGACTTCTTCCACCTGAACATGTGCCCGATCCGCAAGGACTACGTGCGGCGGCTGATGAAGGAAGTCGGCTTCCAGCACATCGAGACCTATGGCGACTTCCAGGAGACCTTCCGCGAGGAAGAGCCCGACTTCTACATCCACGTCGCCGAGAAGGAGTACCGGCCGGACCAGCCTGTCAAGATCGAGGAGTGATTCCCATGAACACCCAGACCAGCCAGCGCGTGCAGGTGGCGCGCGAATACTACAACAGCAAGGATGCCGACACCTTCTACTTCACCATCTGGGGCGGTGAGGATATTCACGTCGGCCTCTACAAGGATGATGCCGAGCCGATCTTCGATGCCTCGCGGCGGACCGTCGAGCGCATGGTGGCCAGGCTCGGCAACCTCACGCCGCAGATGTCGGTGATCGACCTCGGCGGCGGCTACGGCGGCGCGATGCGCTACCTGGCCAGGAGCTTCGGCTGTCGCTGCACCGTGCTCAACGTCTCGGAAGTCGAGAACGAGCGCGACCGGAAGATGAACCGCGAGCAGGGCCTCGATGACCGGATCACGGTCATCGACGGCGACTTCGCCAGCGTACCGGCCGGGGATGGCGCCTTCGACCATGCCTGGTCGCAGGATGCGATCCTGCACTCGGACAACCGCGAGAAGGTCGTCAGCGAGATCGCCCGCGTGCTCAAGAGCGGCGGCTCGTTCGTGCTCACCGACCCGATGCAGACCGACGACTGCCCCGAGGGCGTGCTCGAGCCGATCTACAACCGCATCCACCTCGACTCGCTGGCCACCCCGCGGTTCTACATCGACACCGCCGCCAGCAACGGCCTGGAGCTTGTCGAGTTCGAGGAGCACGCCCACCAGCTCACCCGCCACTACAGCCGTGTGCGGCAGGAGCTGATCGACCGCCGGCAGCAGTTGCGCGACGCCGGCGTGAGCCAGCAGTACATCGACAACATGAAAGATGGGTTGCAACACTGGGTCGACGGCGGCCGCCGCGGCTACCTGACCTGGGGCATCTTCCACTTCCGCAAGCGCGGCTGAGCAGCCCCGCAACCCACACCAACCGCCCCCCCCTCTGCCCCCCCTCCGCAAACCGGTCGGCCCCACCGTGGGCCGGCCGGTTTTCTGCGCTGGGGCCGTTGCCCAAGCGATGGCACCCATTCACGCCCGCCCATTGCGGCCATGTCGTAGGGTGGGTAGAGCGAGGTCCGCCGAGCGACGGCTTCGACAGCACTCCGCGTCAAACCCACCACTCACGCTCCCAGCCCCCCTTGCTCGCCGTGACGTGCAATCATCGTGAAGGGCAGTGTGACATCGCCTCGTCCGGCTGAATCCGGCGCTGGAAGCGGCAGTGGTGGGTTTCGCTCGGCGGACCTCGCTCTACCCACCCTACAACCGCCCGGACAGCAGTGGCAGTTGTTCGATGTCGGCTGGCACATCCACGGTGTAGACGTTGCCGTAGCCCAGGTCGTCGCTGGTGAAGACGATGCTTCGGCCATCGGGGCTGAGGCGCGGGTGGACGTGGGTCTGCTGAACGTGGGCCGAGCCGCGGTGGCGGCAGAGGATGCGCGGCGGGGTGAAGCCCTCACCGTCGCGCTGCCACAGCAGGATGTAGGGAAAACGCCCCGCCTGGCCGTCGCCCACGATCAGGGTCAGGTCGTGGCTGTGAAAGTGGTGCGAATCGTGCGGGAAGGGAAGCTCGACCGCATCGCTGTTGTCGTGGCCGATGGCGCCGTAGACCGGTCCGGCTGCGGTGCGGCCGTGGTAGCCGATGTGCAGGCCGTCGGCCATCCAGTATTCATGGCCGATGGCCTCACCCTCGCGCTGCGGGCGGACCTTCCACACCCGGCCCGTGGCCCGGTCCAGGCCCCAGATGCGCTGCTCGACCTCGTGCCAGGGGCCCTCGTGGCAGAAGGTGAGCAGGTTCACCTGCGTGGGCGAGGTGTTCACGTGGCCGATCCACGCGCGCTCTTCGTGCAGGGTCTGCACGTCCCCACCGGTGGTGGGCACCTGGATCACGCGTGACAGCGGGCGGGCAAGGAACATCTCGCGAAAGCCCACGTAGCCGCGAAGCATCCGCATCCGCGCTGCCTGGTCGCCGGGCTTGCGCGACAGGCTGGTGCAGATGTATTGCCCATCGGCCGTGCAGTTGAGGATCGTGACCGAGAAGTCTTGCGGCGCTTCGTACAGCGTCCGCTCCTGCGGCCGGTGCAGGTCCAGCGCGATCAGTTCCCGGCCGCGCCAGAAGTAGGCCTCATCCCGCACCGGGTTGAGGCAGGCATAGATGAAGCTGGTCTCATCCGGCGGGCCGGGCATGTCGGCATCGGTGAGCTGGGTGATCTCGCCCGTGGCCGGCTCGACGCTGTAGAGGTTGGTGCGGTTGAGCCGGTCGGAGCCGAATAGCAACCGCCGGCCCCCATCGTACCAGCCGTTGTTGGTGAAGTAGAGGTGGTGGCTGTGCCCCTTGTGATCGGTCAGCCGCCGCACCGGCACCCCGGTGATGGGGTCGGGTTCGATGGCGGTTTCACTGGGAAAGGTGGCGATGGTCATCAGCGGCTACCGGGTGTTGGCGTCGTGAGTAGAACGATCGGTCATCACGTTTCGAAACGGCTCCCCCTCCCCCTCAGTGCTGCAATCGCGGGGGCAGGCCATGTTCGCCCGCCAGCGTCCGTTTGAAAAGTTGCAGCCGCGCTTCAGCGCCGGGCTCGGTGAGCAGTCGGTCGAGGATGGCCGCAGCGCGGCGGGCGGTTTCATCATCGTCCAGCGCCTCGGCCTTGCGATGCAGCACGTGCCAGGCGAACAGGTCGGCCGGGTCGGTTTCGATCAGCTTCTTCGCCGGTTCGATGCCCGTGGCGAGGTGGGCGTGCAGCAGCCTCGCGCTCCAGTTGTCCGGCTGATGGTCGATGAGGCGCTCGAGGTTTTGGCGGGCCTCCTGCTCGCGGCCGTTTCGCAGGTGCAGCATGGCGATGTCGTAATGGGCGGCGGGAGCGGCCTGGCGGGCGGTGAGGGCCCGCGAGAGGTAGCGAAGAACGGTCTCTTCATCCGGCTGGTCCTGCTCAAGCATCGCCGCGGCCAGCAGGTGCCAGGCCTCGCCGTCCTGGGAGTTGGCGCCCAGTGCCCGGCCCAGCGCGGTGACGGCCTCTTCGATCCGCCCGTCGCGCAGCAGCACCCGGCCGCGGTCGGTCGAGCCTTCGGGGTAATCCCGCAGCGCGCCGCGGAAGTTGTTGCCGTGATTGTCGGCGTTGCCGCGCATCTCGCGGGCGTGGCGGCCGCGCATCGACTGCCAGATGCGGTCGTGGGCCGACGTGTCATCGGGCAGTTCCAGCGGCAGGGTGATGTCGGCCACCGTGCGGTCATCGAAGCGGACGGTGAACCGGCCGCGATCGGTGGCTTCGGGCAGGTCGATGCTCATCGCCGCGCCGGGTTCGGCCTCGGCGGGGGCATCGAGCGACCGGCCATCGTGCTCGACGGCGAGGTTCGCCACCTGCCGCAGCGCTGTCAACTCCAGCCGCGGCCCGGCACCCCCCTGCCCATCGCCGCCGCCGTCATCGGCGTTGACCAGCCGCAGGCCCACGTGCTCGTTGGCGTAATCGACCTTGCCCATGCCGTGGATGAGCGCGAAGTGGTGGGTCATCTCGTAGCGCTGCCCCGGCAGCAGCCAGCGTTCCACGCCCTCGAAGACGTTGTCCGTGCCGCCCCACAACTCGACGTAGTTGTACATGTGCCGGGCATCGCCCTCGGGGTTGAAGCGGCCATCGGCGATGTACCACTGCTTGTTGCCCGGCGCGACGTCGGGGTCGAACAGCCGCAGGCGGTTGACCTTCACCTCGGGGTAGTAGAGGCCGCTGAAGCCGTAGGGGATGTCCCAGGAAAAGACGCTGAAGCTGCCGGCCCCGCTGCGCTGGCCGATGCGGTTCATCGCCTCGGTGTATCGGCCGAAGCCGTGGCCGTTGTGGTCACTCCAGTAAAGGGTCGGGTAGACCCACTCGGTGGTGGTGGGCATCGGCGGGGTGTCGGTGCCGTGGACCTGGCCCTCGGTGGTGTGACTGCGCGGGTAGTAGACATCGTTCCACAGGCGCTTGCCCTTGCGCCACGGCAGGGGGTTGAAGATGGCGTAGGTGACCTGGAAGGTGGCATCGCCGGGCCGCAGCGTCACCCGCTGGGTCAGCGGCATGGCCGAGTAGCGGCCGTAGCGCCAGCGCTGGAAGGCCTGGTGGTGGCGCGAGAACTCCATCCACATCGCCAGTGTGACCGAGCCGTCGTCATGCTCGAACAGGTGCCAGGCGGCCGGCTGGTTCATGCCCAGGCCGTGCTCGTAGAAAGGAAACGAGACCTTCACCCCCGACTCCCACCACGGCAGCCAGTCGCGGGCGCGGCCTTCCCAGAAGAAGTGGTCGTAGCCGGTGGTCTTGTCGATCGCCCGCGCCACCACGCCGCCGAGCTCGGGAACGATGATGATGCGGACATACGCGTTCTCGAGCACCACCGTCTCGAGTGTGCGCTCACCCTCGAAGCGCCGGCTGTCCCGCACGGGGTAGAGCGGCCGGTTGCTGCCGGGGTTTTCCTGGTACTGGTAGGTCGCGGTGTACCAGGGCAACGTCAATTCGCCCTGCGAGACCTCGACGCCTCTGACCTCGGGCCAACCTCCCGCCGCCGGAAACGACCGCGCTGCGTCGCCCGTTGGCTTGGGTCTGGTTTCGGTGTCGCCCGCGGCCGAGGCGCAGGCCGTGGCGGCCAGGGCCGGAGCCAGCAGCGTGAACAGGAATAACGGCGCGGATCGCAGGCGGTGGGTCAACATGGTCATTTCTCCAGAAGCGCAAGCCATCGGATCAACCGTGCGGCACCTCGTGCAGGCGAGGGGCCGTGGCTCATCATAAGAACCAACGCCCCGCCGCGCCCGCAGGCTCACCCCGTGACCGGGTGCCACGTCCGCACCACCGTTGGATCGCCGACGGGACAATGGGCGGGAAGGCAATGGTCGAGGGGGGTCAGGCGTTGTGCCGGCTGGGTTCAACCCGCGGCGGTGCCGGCGCGCAGGTCCGGGCCGGTTTGGAGCGATCAGCCATGAAGAAGAAGATTCACTGGTATCCGGTATTGACCACCCTCGCGGGCGGTCTGGTGTTGGTTGTGATCCTGATCGTGGCCCTCAGCGGCGCCGGTCAGGAAACCCCCACGGTCCCCGAGACCACACGGACACCCCCCGGCCAGATCGACCCGGCCGTCGGCGACCGGCTGATGCGAGCCGAGACGCGCCTGGCGACCATCCGGGAGCAGGCCGCGGCGGGGAACCGGTCGGCCGCACCGCTGATCCGCCCGCACACGCAGGACCGCGACCCAAGGGTCCGCATCGCGGCAATCGAGGCCCTGGTACAACTGGAAGATGACGGTGGCATCTTGGCGATCCGCGGCCGGGCGGCGGACCGTGAGGTCGAGGTACGGAAGGTGGCCGCCGCTGCGTTGGCGAAGATGTTCAACGATCTTGCGGCGAACGGCCTTCGCGACATGATCGACCCGAGCAAGGAACGGGAGCCGCTGGTCCGCCGCGCGGCCGTCGAGGCCTTGGGGGAGGTGGCCGATGAGCGTGCCGACCGCCTGCTGCTGCGTGCGATGGAGGACCCCGAGCCCGAGGTCCGCCGCGCGACGGCCCGGGCCCTGGTCGGGCGCCAGAGCACGGATGCGGCCCGCGGGCTGGCCCGGGCGCTGATGGACCGGGATGCCTCGGTGCGCCAGGCGGTGGGTGAGGCCGATGCCAAGGCCCGCCACCGGGCCCTGGATCGCCTGGTCGAGGCGGTGGACGCCGGCGCTGACCTTCCTGCGCGGCTGGATGCCGCCCGTGCCCTGGCGGCGATGGGTGAGCCGGGCCTTGTCACCCCGATGCTGCGGCTGGTCGAGCAATTGCCCCGCACCGCCGGCCGCGGCGATGGGCCGGCGCAGTTGGCCGCGCTGAAGCGGATCATCACCGAAGCGATCATCGACCTGGGCGAGGACGGCCTCGAGGCTGCCGCCGCGGCGGCCATCGACGGGCAGGCCGGCCGCGAGGCCGAGCGGATCGCCGCGGAGGTGTGCGTGGCCATGGGCGAGCGCGGCGCGGCGGTACTGAGCGAGCACATCCTGCGGTGGCGGCTCTACCCCGACCCCGAGGCCCTGGGCATCTGGGTCGAGGCCCTGGGCCGCATCGGCCACCCCGACGCGGCCGAAGCGCTTGAGCGGGCGCTTCAGCAGGACATCCCCGCCGTGACCGGGCTGGTCGAGACCGCACGCCGGCGCATCGAGCGCGAAAGCGGGCAGACGCTGCCCCAGTGGCAACACCGTCCCATCACCGTGGCAGCCACCGGGCAGGTGGACCTCGGTCGCGTGCTGCCGCCGCATACACCTCTGACATCGGAGTGGCAGTATGTGCCGGACGATGGCGTGGTGCGCATCAACCTGATGGGCGGCCTGATGCAGGCGCATCGGCGGGCGGACGTGAACCTGAACCTGGTCCGCCGCGGGGGCGAATGGAAGATGGACTTCGCCGCCGATGCCATCGGCTTCAACAAGCGGGCACACGCCGGCCGCATCGTCGAGACCCGGCTCGAGGGCGAGCAGGGCTCCGAGCGGCTGGTAATGAGCATCGAGCTGGCGGTTTTCGATGACATGTGGGTGCGTGGCGGGTTCGCCCGTTACGAGTTGGCGATCAACCTCGAGGAGGGCACGGGCCGGTTCGATGGCACCTGGAACGAGCGGCCGCTTCGCGGGCGGCTCGAGGCGGTATCGTGGCCGCTGGAGACGGTCGATGGCTTTGCCCCCATCGAGCCGGGTGAGTACCCACGGATGCTGGCGCGGCGCGACGAGATCGACACGCTGCGCGCCCGCGCCCGGACGCCTTTCGGCCGCGCTGTGGTCCGCGCGGTGCGCAGCCGTGTGGCCGGACGGCGCCACCTGCACGTGCAGCCGGTCAACTGGGTGACCACGTGGGAGCCGGGGATGGATGCCGCCATCGGGCACGGGCTGCTTGCGCATCTGTTCGATGATGCCGAGCACGGCCGCCGCGCGGCCGCACTGATGGTCGAGCGGACGCGGACCGAGCCCTACGGCGGCGAGCACGGCGAGCGCTGGCCCGGACCGATGTCGCTGTTTCCCTTCGCCTACGACCTCGGCCATGAATGGCTGACCGGTGATGAACGCGACCGCATCGCCTCGCAGTTCGCCGATACCTACGGCCGGTTCGATCCCTGGCAGGGCCCCCGCGGCATTCTGGCGGTCAACTACACCATCCAGGGACTCTCCGGCACACTGGCGCTGGCTGCGCTGCATCACCCCGGCCCCATCGGGCTGGCCGAGCCGCCCGAGCCGCGGCCGGTACTGGCCATCGAACCCGATGACCCATTGCCATCGACCGACCAGCGGCCGGTCAACCGCCTTGCGCCCGGGAAAATGATGGACCAGTGGCTGATGGTGGGACCGTTCGGACCCGAGGCCCCGCCCGATCCGCTCGAGCCCATCGGCGGGCTCAGCGGCGCACGGCCGACGGCGGCCACCACGATGGCCTACCGCGGTGCCACGTTCCGCTTCGTCGAGGTGCCGGCCTCGGCCCTTCGGCGTATCGATGAACTGCGCACGCGGCCGGACTACCTGGCCATCCCCGGCACCGATGCCGAATCGCGAACCTTCCTCTACAGCCTGCTCGAGGTCACCGGCCAGAGCGGGGGCGTGATCGACCTGGTGCATCCGTTCCAGCGCGGCGGGGCGAGGATGTGGATCAACGGCCGGCGCCTCGAGCAGGGCCAGCTCGTAGCGCTCGATCCGGGCCGATACCACGTGCTGATCGAGGTCGAGGGCACCATGGTGCGCCCGTCACTGGCCCCGGCCGACGCCCAGATGCAGCAGGCGGGCTACCACCGCCAGCAGTGGTTTGTGCGGATGTGGGAACGCGCGCTCGAGACCCATGAGCAGACCGGTCACTGGCAGAACGTGCCCCTGGTGATGCAGCAGAGCGCGCAGGGCCTGCGCGCGCAACTGCTGATGCGGCTGTGGGAGGATGCAGAGTTGCGGGCGTTCGATAGTCCGCTGGGCTTCCCGTTCATCTACAGCTCGTGGGTGGCCGGCGAGGGCCTTTACCCCGATGTGCCGCTGCCGCTGGAGGACCTGGCCGACCCGCGGAAGGTGGCGCAGGTGCGAAACCGGTTCCTGGTGCTGGCCATGGGCATGGTGGACGACCCGCAGCGGTCGGTGCTGGCCGATGAGTTCGACCGCCGCTTCGCCTCCAACGGCCTCAGCGACCTGGGCTGCCTCGAACTGGCCGCCGCGCTGATCAACTACCCGGCCGACCGCCTGGCCGACTGGCCGCTGGAGGATTGAGCAACGCACTGAGAAGCGCGTATCCCGTAGGGTGGGTAGAGCGAGGTCCGCCGAGGGAAACCCACCATTCTTGGCTGAAGCGCGGGGCGATTGCCGGGTCTTAGGGGGGCTGCCGGGCGTCGGGTGCCACTGCTCATGACGTTGTCTGGAGGTCGCGGTGGGCAAAGGGCTCTTGGAGCGCGGGTGGTGGGTTTCGCTCGCAAGACCTCGCTCTACCCACCCTACGTGACTGGCCGTGAAAGGCGGCCCGCCTGTTTCAGTTTCGCCCAAGGGCGGTGTCGTGGACCTGGTGATAGGCCTCGGCCAGTTGAGCCCAATCGAAACTGAGTGAGAAGGCTTCGACCTTGTTGCGAAGGGCAATGCGCTCGCGGCGGGTCATCTGCGTCATGTCGAACATGTACCGGGTGAGCCGCTCGGCCGCCTCCCAGTAGCTCTTGTGGCGGCGCTCCAGCACCCACAGGCCGTGCTGGTCGTGGTCGGGGAGGCTCTGCTTCAGATACGCCCCGAAGCCGGAAAGGTCGCTGGTCACCGCCGGCACGCCCAGGGCGATCGCCTCCAGGGGCGTGTAGCCCCACGGCTCGTAGTAGCTGGGAAACACGCCCAGGTGGCAGCCGCGGACGAACTCATCGTAGTCCATGCCCAGCAGCGGGTTGGTGGCGGTGATGAAGTCGGGGTGGTAGATGATCTTGACCGGGTCGGAGGCCTGGTTCCACAGCCGGCAGGTGCGAAGCTGGTTGAGGATCGCATCGTGGCGGTCGTCGTACAGGTCGTGGGTGACGATCGTGGGCGGCACATCCCGCTTCCAACTGTGGATGGTGCGGCGGAGGCGCAGCATCCAGTATTCATCCACCAGCGTGTTGAGGTCGGGGATTCGCCCCGCGGCGGAGGCCTCGAACAGGCGCTGGCCGATCTGCTCCTTGATCTGGTTGGCGATGGTCTGAAACTCGCCCAGCATCGCCGAGCCCTCGAGCGCGCTGACGTTGATCGACCGCACCGGCCGCCGGGTGATGAGGAAGCAGACGACGGTGACGCCGCTGCCGGCCTGCTTGAGCCAGTGGTTCAGCCGCGCCAGCGCTTCGATGGTCAGGTCCATGCCCTTGTTGCGGTACTCGAAGCGTCCGGAGGTGAAGAAGTAGAGGGTCTTATCGAGGTCGAAGCTGTAGCTGGGAAAGAAGTGGCCCATGGTGAAGGCGTGGATCTGCTGCTTGTACTGGCCGTGCAGGTTCTGAAGCTCGTGCAGCCGCTCGAAGCGCTGAATGTTGAGCCCGTTGGGCAGGCAGCGGTCGGTCTCGCGGCCCAGCAGGTGGCGGCACTCGGTGGCCGTCAGGTCGCTGACGGTGGTGAACAGGTGCGCGCCGTGGGCGGCGGCGCGCTCGAAGCGGTACTGCGGCTCCACCTGGTAACGCGAGGCCTCGGCGTCGGGGTTGTAGTGGGGCAGCCGGTTGTAAAAGTGCTCATCGTTCATCGCCAGGTAGCGGCCCAGTACCGTGGCGTGGGTGGTGAAAACGATCGAACCCGGCCAGTTCTCCCGGCGAAGCATCGGCACCGCCACCGCCGCCATCCACTCGTGAAAGTGAGCCAGGCAACGCCGACGCCCCTGCTCGCGCTGCGCCAGCAGCCACAGCAAGTGGCGCACCATCTCGCCGAAGGCCACGCAGTTGTTCAGAAGCTCATCGTTGGCCGGCAGGCCGATGCCGTGGTCGGCCCACAGCCGGTGCCTGACCTGGTGGAGGCGCGGGAAGATGGACAGGTGATCCAGCAGCAGCACGTGCGGGCGACCGGTGACCAGCCACCGCCCGTAATGCGCGCCCAGCCCCTCGTCGCGCATCTGCTGCACGACCTGACCGATGACACCGGTCGGGGCGGCCTCCTCGAACTCGACCGCCGCCTTCTGCGGGATGTAGGGCCCGACCAGCGCATAACGGCTGCCCCAGCGCCCGACCATCACCGGCGCCTTGGAGCGGATGACCTGGTAAATGCCGCCGATCTGGTTGCATACCTCCCAGCCCACTTCCAGAAGCAGCGGCTCGTTGCGGCGCCTGCCGCCGCCACGACTGGCGTCGCGCCCCTCGTTCGAACCATCCTGCTGCTGCTCCTGGGCCGGGGGGTCGTCCATGGCTTCATTCATCGGTGGCTCACTACTTCCTGACGACATTCCG
>PUMS01000116.1 GCA_003551485.1 Phycisphaeraceae bacterium
CGGACCTTCCCCCCATCCGCCAGGACGACTCCACCCTCCAGCGGTTGAGAAGCCAACGCCGCGACACCCTGGAACGCCGCTTCAGTGCGGTAAAGACCCACCTCACCGACCGCCTCCGCGAGCTCGTGGCCCTGGACAAGGCTGCCGGGGGGACTGCGGCGGGCGAGGCCGGTGTCAGCGAAGGGAAGCCAGCCGTGGCCGTGAACCTGGGCTTCCTGCTGCCCGAATAGCCCTTCATGGCCCGCAGGGCAGGTGAGAGGAGGCGGGCATGGACAGCCCGGCTGACCGGCATGCCGGGGCCCGAGTCCGCCTGCACGCAGGTCCCGTGCAAACCTTCCACAAAATTGTGTGGAAGGTTCTCCAGGCCAGGTGACCCTCACTCCGCCACACCTCGCGGTTGCTATCCTCTCGGCGAGCAGTTCGCTTGCCGTCACCGCCGCGAGGTTTCGCATGAGCAGATCGAAACGCCACAACGGTCGGCCCCGCACGACGGCACACTCGTCCCAGGCTGCCCACAACCACCGGATCACCATCGCCCCCCGCCTGGCCGGCCTCCTGCCGCCGCTCACACCGGAAGAGCGGCATGAGCTGGAAACAAGCCTACTCGCCGAGGGCTGCCGCGACCCGCTGGTGGTGTGGGCGGGCCGCAACGTCCTGGTGGATGGCCACAACCGTCTGGAGCTCTGCAGCCGGCACGACATCGCCTACCAGGTGGTCGAGCGTGACTTCAGCGATGAGGCCGAGGTGAAGCTGTGGATGCTGGACAACCAGCGGGCCCGCCGCAACCTCTCCCCTTACCAGCGGATCGAGATCGAGATGGTCCGTGAGAGCATCCTCAGCGAGCAGGCCCGGGCCCGCCAGCGGACCGGCAAGAGTGCCGACGGCCGGGCGGGTGGCCGAGGCCGCCGCAGGGACCCGGATGATGGTGCATCAGGTGCCGGGTCGCGCAAGCAGCGTGAGGCGATGGCCCAGGCCGCCGACCGGGCTGGCGTATCCGCCGAGACCTACCGGAAGGTCAGGCAGATCAAGGCCAGCGGGGTGGATCCTGCAACCGAGGAAAAGCTGCGTGGCGGTGAGCTTTCGATCCACTCGATCTTCATCAAGACCAGAGACCGGGCCAGGCAGCAGGAGAACGAAGAAAAGCGCAAGCGAGCGGCTCGCGGTGGGAAAGCATCCGACCGCAGGGTCATGGTGGGTGATTTTCGCAAGGTAGGGCACAAGATCCCGGATGTCTCGGCGAACCTGGTATTCACCGACCCGCCCTATGACTGGGACGCTGCCCGGCTGGATGATCTGGGTGCCTTCGCCGCCAGCAAGCTGGCTGAGGGCGGCTCGCTGATCATGTACGTGGGCAATCTCCAGCTTCCGGCGGCTCTGGACGCCCTGAGCAGGCACCTCCGCTACTGGTGGACCATCGCCTGCCTCTTCGGTGGCTCGACCATGATGATGCGCGAGTACGGGGTACGGCAGGGCTGGCGGCCGATGCTCTGGTTCGTCAAGGGGTCAAGGTGCGACCGCAGCGTGGTGATGGCGGATGTCATCTCCGGCGGTGAAGAGAAATCCAGCCACGAGTGGCAGCAGGCCGAAAGCGAGGCCGCGATGTGGATCGAGCACCTGGTGCCGCCGGGCGGGCTGGTGGTCGACCCGCTGCTGGGCAGCGGCACCACGGCCGTGGCGGCCCAGCGGCTGGGCCGGGAGTGGGTGGGCATCGAGATCGATCGGGCCACGGCGGCGATCGCCGGGCGACGGGTGGGCGAGGTGGCGGGTCGCAAGTCGACGGGGCGGGCGAGGGCAAAGAAGAAGTAGAAGACGGAAGCCCGGAGCGATGCGGTGTCATGTCCGCTTGGCTGATAGCTAAGAAAAAGGATTCCATGAGGCCCAGGGCCCCTCTGCCGCCACCGACCACCCGGTGCTTGCACATCCTCAGGGGGATCGGGAAGCGACCGGGTGGCCGGGTGGTCGGAGCAGCGGCAGCGGGCTGGCCGAGAGCAAACAAGTCGTCGGACCGGGGGGTCATCCAGCAGTCGGGCGGACCGAGGCACAACTCACTCAGGTGGATGCTTTTGCGCGTTCTCCCCTTCCCGGGCGTCTGCCAGCGATTCCTCGATGTCCTTGCTGGGTTGATCGGAGACGAGACTGAGCAATTCGATGAGCTTGGCCCTGACGTTCTGCATCGATTCCGCATGGCCCCAGTCTTCGGCCCCCTTGCATGCCCGCTCGTCACATTGCAGAAGCTCCTGCTCGATCCAATCCAGGAGCCGGTCCACATCGTCACGGCTCCGCGTGTAGGCCCGGCGGGCAAGGCTGTCAGTGGTGTTCATGGCATACTCCTGGGCGGAAGGTGTTTGAGCCACGGCCTGCGGCCCAGATTGTCGGGCTTTGCTGTGGCACGTCAGCGTGCCCGGATGTAGGCGTTGAGGCCGATGGTCGCGGGCTTGCCCCGGACCTGCACCTCGGCGGGCTCATCGCCGTGGGTGGTGGCCGCGACCTGCGTCTTGCCGCTGGCTGAGGGTGCGGGTTTCCTGCTGGTCCAGCATCTTCCGGGGCTTCCGGGGCTTCCGGGGGCGGGGGTTATTCGTGGTCGGTCCAGTGGATGCTCAGTTGCCAGCCCTCGCGGCTGACCAGGTGGGTGAGCACGTGCTCGGCGCGGCGGCGGGCGGCGGTGAAGTGGTCGGGGTCATCGGCGGCGGCCTGGAGTTTGGCTCCGGCCTTCTGCATGGCCATGGCCACGACGCGGTCCTCACCGGCGCCGCCCAGGGCCAGGTGCCAGGCCCCGCTGCGGGCGATGTCCATGATGCGGGTCTTGTTGGGGTCGAGCTGGGCGGTGAGTGTGCGAGGCGGGGGCAGGGTCAGGGTCACCCGGCCGGCGGCTTCATCGTGGGTGAGTGTGGCGTGCTCGAGGTCGGTGGCGATCATCGCCTCGCCGCCGGCCAGCAGCAGGCAGCGGA
>PUMS01000224.1 GCA_003551485.1 Phycisphaeraceae bacterium
CCCCTGGAGCCAACCCCGCGATGACAATGACCGCTGCTTCCGATACGCGCCGAGAAGGCGATGACCCGTTCCTTGGCGAACTGTGCGACAAACTCGGCGACACGCCCATGCAGCGGAAGCTGCGGCGGATGGCGCCGATGCCGGTGGGCTCGGTGTTCATCGAGTGGCCGGGGATGACAGAATCGCAGATTCGCGGCCAGTTCCGGCTGATGAAGCAGCTCGGCTACACCTGCCTCAAGCAGTTCCTGCCGCGCAGCGGCGGCTTCGGCTGGGGCCGCATGGCCCACTGGGCCTACGATGAGGGCATCATCCCCTTCTGGTACGCCGAGGCCGGCTACGAGGAGCCCACACCCGAGTTGCTGGAGAAGCTCGGGCTCGACCCGGACATGGACATCGATCAGGCCATGGACCATCCGAAGGTGCGCGAGCACCAGGACCGGCTCATGCGCGCCCGCATCGACCGCCACGCCGCCGAGTTGGATGCCCGCGAGCAGCAGCAGCAGAAGGCCGCACCGGCGAAGGGCTCGGGACGGCACGTGCCGGGGGTCAACCCCCAGATCGATGGCACCGAACTGCTGCCCGAGACCGTGCCCCACTTCATCGAGTGGCTCAAGCGCCATTACGGGGACGTCGAGCGGCTCAAGCACGCCTGGAACTGCCACATCATGGGCAGCCCCCGCGTGCAGGCCTGGTCGAGCTGGGAAGATGTCGCCGCCGACATCGGCGAGTTCAGCATCCGCGAGTACCGCCACCTTCGCGACATCCTCGCCTTCCGCGCTGAGACGTTCATCCAACAGCGCATCCGCCCGCGGGTGGATCGGCGCAACGCCGCCGATCCCCACGAGCCGGTGCGGGCCGGCGGCGAAATGGGGCTGTTTCTGCCGTTCGCCTCGCGCGGCACGGACATGGAACTGATCGCCCGCGAGATGGCCGAGGGCGGCTCGTTCTACCCCTCGCTGCATCCGGCCTGGCACTTCGAGGAGGTGGACTTCGAGTTCACCCGCAGCGTCTACCTTCAGGCCTCGATCACCGCCGACTGGGCCAAGGGCATCTGGTCGGCGACATGGGAATCGACCGGCGGGCCGCAGTATTTCTCCGGCGGCAAGGCCCCGTTCGTGCCCGAGGCGCGTGACAAGACGCCCGGCTTCACCATCGACGCCGGGGCGATGCGGCAGTTGATGTTCAGCTACCTCGCCGCGGGCTTCAAGGGCTTTGGCATGTGGTGCTGGAACCCGCGGCTGGCCGGGTGGGAGGCCGGGGAGTTCGCCCTGGTCGACCGCAACCTCAAGCCCACGAAGCGCACCATCGAGGTGGGCAAGGTCGGCATGGCCGCGCGGCGGTACCGCCGCGAGATATGGCGGGGCCGCAAGCAGCCGATGGTGGGCGTGCTGGTGGACTTCGACAGCGAGGCGATCTGGGCGGCGATGGCCAAAAGCGGCCGCGACAAGTTCAAGACCGAGCCCATCCGCGCCCGCATCGGCGCCGGCCGCGCCCTGATCAACGCCAACATCCCCTGGGAGCACGTCACCGCGCGCAACCTGCGTGCCGGCCTGGCCGACCGCTACCGCGTGATCTACCTGCCGGCCACCATCAGCCTGCACGCGGAGCTGATCGACATCCTCCACGGCTACGTCGAGCGCGGCGGGCGGGTGGTACTGGACCTGCCGGGCGCCTATTTCGATGAGTACGGTCGGCTGCTGCCCACCGGCGCTGGCTCGGCCTTCGAGCGTCTGTTCGGCGCTGAGCTCAACGAACTGGCCTACGCCAACAACTTCGACTTCCGCATCGGCAACGTCAAGCTCGACGGCTTCACCGCCGTGCTCACCCCCACCCGTGCGCGGGCGATCGACCACTACAACAACGGCGACCCCGCCGTGACCGAGGCGAAGCTGGGCAAGGGCAGCGCGGTGGTGCTCGGGGCGCAGGCCTCGCTGAGCTGCTTCCGGCCGGGCAACGAGGGCGTGGAGTCGCTGCTGGTGCGACACGCCCTTGGCGGGCTCGAGCCCCCCTACCACTGCGATGGCGCGATCGCCTATCGCCTGGCTTCACCCGGCGTGGACCACTTCTTCCTGGTCAACGATGGCCCGGCCACAGTGGCAAAGCTGACCACGCCCGACTGGCACCACAGCGAGTGGCGCGATGCGGTGACCGATGAGCAGATCGAAGTCGGTGCCCCGATCAGCATTCCCATGCACGATGCCCGCTGGCTGCGCTGCGTGCGCTGCGCCGATTCGCCGGCCTGAACCACGGGCGGTTTCTGGCCAGAGGTGTCGTGACCCCCCATCCCGGTTTCCCCGCACAGGACGGCGCGGTGACGGTGAAGGCAAGACCCTGCGGTCCGAGCCCGGGCGCTCGCACCCGCCGGGATGGGCCTTGCGCTCCAGAGAGTTTCCCCGGCGCGCCCGGGTCCGTGGCCGATGCATCAGTTGACCGAGGGGTCGGGCGGCTGGAGGTGGGGGTTGCGGGAGAGGTGGGCCTCGGTCGGGTCGATGGCGTTCATCACCTGCGTCCACAGGTCCTCACCAGCGTGCAGGACCAGGTCAGCATCGCCCTGGGCAAGGCGCCACGACCCGCCGCGAAGCTCACCCTCGAGCTGGCGCGGCCCCCAGCCGGCGTAGCCGGCAAAGGCGCGTAGCGCGCCTTCGTGGTGCTCGAGCAGCCAGGCGATGTCCTCTGGCTCGGTGGTGAAATGCACACCCGCGAGCACCTCGATCTGCGAGCGGTCGGGCCGGCTGTGCAGCAGCATCAGCGGCCCCTCGCACGGCCCGCCCAGGTGCACGGGCTGGTCCACGTGGCAGGGCGAATCCGCCACCTGCTCCCACGCCTCGCGCAGCATCGTCTCCGTGGGCCGGTTCAGCACCAGGCCCAGTGCCCCCTCACCGGTGTGCTGCACGATCAGCACCACCGATCGCTCGAAGTTGGGATCGGCGAGGCTGGGCGCGGCCAGCAGCAGTTGTCCCTGTCGCGACTTCATCATGTCGTTCCTTCACCGCCCCCGACGGCCGCGGGGCGACAGCAAAGTGTAGGCTCGCCCATCGCGCAGCGACAGCCCCCGTTGCCCCTGCGGCCTGCCCCCCTTTCTCCGTTCACAGCGCCCCCACCACCATATCCCCCACTTCGCTGGTGCTGTGCCCCATCCGGCCCGCGGCCATGGACTTGAGCCTGGGGGTGGTGGCGCGGATGGCCTGCTCGACGCGGTCGCCGGCGCTGCGCTGGCCGCTGTTCTGAAGCAGCATGGCCAGGGCGGCAATGGTGGCCAGGGGGTTGATGACGTTCTTGCCCGTGTACTTGGGCGCACTGCCGCCGATGGGTTCGTACATCGACGTGCCGCCGGGATCGGGGTTGATGTTGCCCCCCGCGGCGATGCCCATGCCGCCCTGGATCATCGCACCGAGATCGGTGATGATGTCACCGAACATGTTGGGCACGACGATGGTGTCGTAGTACTCGGGGTTCTTGACAAACCACATGCACGCGGCGTCGATGTGGTTGTAGTCGCGCTCGATGTCGGGATAGTCGGCCTGCCCGATCTGCTCGAAGGCGCGGAACCAGGTGTCGCCGCAGTAGGTCAGCACGTTGGTCTTGTGCACCAGGGTGAGGTGGCCGCGGCCGGTGCCCTCGGCCTTCTTGCGCCGGCAGAACTCAAAGGCGTAGCGCAGGCATCGCTCGACGCCGAAGCGGGTGGCGATCATCTCCTGCGTCGAGACCTCGTTGGGCGTGTCCTTTCGCAGGATGCCGCCGTTGCCGCAGTAGAGGTCCTCGGTGTTCTCGCGGATGACGTCGAAGTTGACGTCGTCGGGCCCCTTGTCCTTCAGCGGGCAGTCCACGCCGGGATAGAGCTTGACCGGCCGCAGGTTGATGTACTGATCCAGGGCGAAACGCAGGCGCAGCAGCAGGCCCTTTTCGAGAATGCCGGGCTTGACGTCGGGGTGGCCCACCGCACCGAGCAGGATGGCATCGAAGTTCGATCGCAACTGCTCGATGTCGGCATCATCGATGATGTAGCCGCTCTTGAGGAAGCGGTCGCCGCCGAAGTCGAAACTCTCGGCCTCGTAACTGAACCCTTCGAGCCGGGCGACGGCCTCGAGCACCTTGAGCGCTTCACGGACAACCTCGGGACCGGTGCCATCGCCAGGCAGCACGGCGATCTGGAGCTTCTTGGGCATGGATGAACCTTTTTCCTTTTTCGCATCGGTTGAACTGCCGCCGGGCGGCCCCGTGGTCGCTACCGGGGCTGGGCGACCGCCCCTTAATAGCATGGCCGGTCCCATCCCACAACCCGCCGCGCCCCGCCATGACATCCCGCGACCCTCCACCTCCCCGCCCTCTGGCGGATGCACCTCATGCCGCATCGCGACGCCCGCGGCAGGCACTGTCCCATGCGGCTTCGCCACAGCCACGACGATGAAAACGTCCCGAGACGCCGCCTCCTGCTCCCCTCTCCCCCCACTGTATCCACCGAAGGGAGAGAGAGGAAGGGGCATCCCACGGCACGTGTCATGGACCCGGCGACACAGCGATGGGGGGCGGTGCTCGAGGTCAGGCGAAGAGGACCTTGCCCGTGCCGGCCACGGTGCGGCCGAGGATGCGCGGCTGCTCGCCGGCGCGGCGGAGTTGTTCGAGCATCGAATCGGCGAAGTGCGGGCGGACGATCAGCACGTAACCGATGCCCATGTTGAACACCCGCAGCATCTCGGCTTCATCCACCTGCCCCTGCGCCTGGAGGAATCCGAACACCGGCGGCACCGGCCAGGCGCTTCGCTCGATGCGGGCATCGACGTTCGAGGGCAGCACCCGGTTGACGTTGCCCGGCAGGCCGCCGCCGGTGATGTGGGCCATGCCCAGCACCGGCTGCTTGACCTTGTAGCGGTTGAGCAGGCTCAGCACCGGCCGCACGTAGATGCGCGTGGGCTCGAGGAGCACCTCGCCCAGCGTGCGGTCGGTCTCGAGTTCGCCGTAGGGCCGCTCCAGGTCGAGCTTCCTGTCGCGGATGATGGCCCGGACGAGGCTGTAGCCGTTGGAATGCACCCCGCTGGAGGCCAGGCCGATGACGACGTCGCCGGGGCTGATGCGGCGGCCGTCGATGACCTTGCCCAGCTCGCACACGCCCACGGCGAAGCCGGCCAGGTCGTAGTCGCCGCCCGCGTAGAGGTCGGGCATCTCCGCGGTCTCACCGCCCAGCAGGGCGCAGCCGGCCAGGCGGCAGCCCTCGGCGATGCCCTCGATGATCGCCGCGATGAGCTCGGGCTCGACCTTGTGGATGCCGATGTAATCCAGAAACAGCAGCGGCTCAGCACCCTGAACGATCATGTCGTTGACGTTCATCGCCACCAGGTCCTGCCCGATGGTGTTGTGGCGGCCAAGGGCCTTGGCCAGCAGGACCTTGGTGCCCACGCCGTCGGTGCAGGCCACCAGCACCGGCTCGCGGAAGTTGCGTGCGAACAGCCGCTCGTTGTAGTCCAGGCGCAGCAGCCCGGCGAAGCCGCCGTGGCGGCCGATCACCCGCGGCCCGAACGTTCGCTGCACCTGCTCGCGGATGCGATCCACCACCGCATCGCCGGCGTCGATATCGACCCCGGCGGCGGCGTAGGTCATGCCCTCGCGGCCGGGTCGGTCGCGGGCGTCGGCATCATCGGGGGTGTGCTCGGCCATGGGGAGCATGAGTTTAACGCCGCCGGCGCAGGCCGACCAATGCCGCGGCCCGACCCCGCAGGTGCTGTTGCTCACTGTGGCCCCGTGAGGGCAGAAGCAGCCGCATCAGCCGCGGCCAGACTCAGGTGGCACACCGCGCGATTGGCTCTTCGAGCATCCGATACGGGTCAGGGGTTCCAACTCTGCAGCATTCGGGTGTAGTTGGCTCGCTCGTAGGCGGCGGGGTCGGGGCAGCGGCGAAGGCTCATCGAGCCGCGGAGTTGGGCGAGCGATTCGTATTCCTGCTCGGTCAGCCACTGGCGGACGCCCGCCACGGCGCGTTGCAGGGCCAGGGGACCGTGCATGAGCAGGGCCGAGACCATCTGCACCACGTCCGCGCCGCACATCAGGGCCTTGAGGGCATCGGTGGCGGTGTGCACCCCGCCGGTGGCGGCGAGCTGGGCGCGGGTGCGGCCGTGCAGGATCGCCAGCCACCGCAGGCGAAGCAGCAGTTCCGTCGAGCTGGAGAGGTTCACCCGCACCAGCTCGAGCTGTTCGAGGTCGATGTCGGGCTGGTAGAGGCGGTTGAAGATGACCAGGGCCTGGGCGCCGGCGTCGGTCAGCCGCGAGGCGAAGTTGGCAAAGCTCGAGTAGTAGGGTGAGAGCTTGACGGCGAGCGGGATGGTGACCGCCTTGCGCACGGCCCGGACCAGCTCGAGGGTGCGGCTCTCGATCTCGGTCCCGCTGGTGGAGGGGTCGGTGGCGAGGTAGTAGACGTTGAGCTCGAGTCCATCAGCCCCGGCCTGCTCGATGAGGCGGGCGTATTCGGTCCACCCGCCGAGCGTGGTGCCGTTGAGCGAGGCGATGACGGGGATGCCCAGCGCCTCCTTGAGCCGCCGGACCTGGTCGAGGTAGGCATCGGGCCCGAGCTTGTATTCGGCGCTGCGTGGCAGGTAGCCGCTGGCCTCGCTGAAGGAGAAAGCCGGCTCCTCGATGGCGCGGCGGGTGGCGATCTCCTCGCCGACGATCTGCTCCTCGAACAGCGAGTGCATGACGATGGCCGGTGCGCCGGCATCTTCCAATCGGCGCACGGCATCGAGGTCATCGACCAGCGGCGAGGCGCCGGGGATGATGGGGTGGGCAAGCTTGAAGCCCATGTAGGGGGTGCTCAGGTCCATTGGGGGCTCCGGGACAGACGGGGGGCGGGGGCTGTGGACTGCGGACCGGGGCCGCAGGGGCAGACAGAGAGGTCATTCACCCTGGCCGATCCGGGCGGGACTGTTGCCGCGGGCATGGTCGCGGGTGCTTCCCGCAGCGGGGTTGGAGGGGGCGGCATCCTGTTCGCCGTTGCGGCCCTCGGGGAGGGTGAGCTGGGCAAGCTGCTGGTACAGCGCCAGGCGGCGGGTGGTGTATTGCTGGGCGAGCTTGCCCAGTTCGCGGAAGCGTGTGGGGTCCATCTTCTCGACGATGCGGAATCGCGTCTCGTGCTGCATGTATTCGGTGACCGGCAGCTTGGCCTTGCCCGCATCGAGCTGCAGCGGCGCCTTGCCCTGTTCGATCAGCCGCGGATCGAAGCGGTACAGCGGCCAGATGCCGCTGTCGACCGCCCGCTTCTGCTGGTCCAGGCCGTGGACCATGTCGTAGCCGTGGGCGATGCAGTGGCTGTAGGCGATCAGCAGCGAGGGTCCGGGGAAGCTCTCGGCCTCGAGCACAGCGCGCACGGTGTGGTTGTCGTTGGCACCCATGGCGATCGAGGCGACGTAGACGTGGCCGTAGCTCATGGCCATCAGGCCCAGGTCCTTCTTGTGCACAGCCTTGCCGGAGGCGGCGAACTTGGCCGCCGCGCCCAGCGGCGTGGCCTTGCTGGCCTGCCCGCCGGTGTTGGAGTAGACCTCGGTGTCGAGCACGAGGATGTTGACGTTGCGGTGGCTGGAGAAGACGTGGTCCAGCCCGCCGAAGCCGATGTCGTAGGCCCAGCCGTCGCCGCCGATCAGCCAGATGCTGCGCGGCACGAGGTAGTCGGCCAGGATCAGCAGCCTCGCGGCCTCGGGCCGGTCGATGCCGGCCAGCTTCTGCTTCAGCTCGGCCACGCGCCGGCGCTGGGCGGCGACGGCGGCGGCATCGTGGCCCTGTGCGGCATCGGTTTCGAGCAGCGCCCCGACCAGCTCATCGCCAAGCTGCGGGGCCAGGGCCTTGAGCAGGTCGCGGGCGTGGTGGCGGTGGGCATCGACGGCCAGCCTCATGCCGTAGCCGAACTCGGCGTTGTCCTCGAAGAGGGAATTGCTCCAGGCCGGGCCGCGGCCGGCGGGATCGGCGCAATAGGGGGTGGTGGGCAGGTTGCCACCGTAGATCGAGGAGCAGCCGGTGGCGTTGGCGATCATCATGCGATCGCCGAAGAGCTGCGTGGCGAGCTTGATGTAGGGCGTCTCCCCGCAGCCGGCGCAGGCGCCGGAGTACTCAAACAGCGGCAGGAGAAACTGCGAACCCTTGGCATCGAGCCGGCCGATGCGGGTGGGGTCGATCTCGGGCATATCCAGGAAGAAGTCGTAGTTGACCCGCTCGGCATCGACGTGTTCGGCATGGGGCTGCATGTTGATGGCCTTCAGCCGCGGCTCTGTCTTGTTCTTGGCCGGGCAGACGGCCACGCACAGGCCGCAGCCGGTGCAGTCCTCGGGGGCGACCTGGATGGTGTACTTCAGCCCGCGCAGGTCCTTGGCCTTGTAGTCCATCGAGCAGAAGGTCTCGGGCGCATCGGCCAGGGCCTCGGGCTCGTAGGCCTTGGCGCGGATGGCCGCGTGGGGACAGACCAGGGCGCACTTGTTGCACTGGATGCACCACTGCGAGTCCCAGATGGGGATGTCGATGGCGATGTTGCGCCTCTCGTAGCGGGTGGTGGCAGTGGGGAAGGTGCCATCGACGGGGAAGGCGCTGACCGGCAGCAGGTCGCCCTTGCCGGCCATCATCACGGCGGTGATGCGCTGGACGAAGTCGGGTGCATCAGGCGGCACCAGGTCCTTTCGCGGCCGGGTGGCGGTGACGGCTGCCGGCACCTCGATGCGATGGAGGTTGTCCAGCGCCGCATCCACGGCGGCGAAGTTGCGCTGCACGATCTCAGCGCCCTTGCGGCCGTAGGACTTTTCGATGGCGCCCTTGATGCGGGCGATGGCCTCGTCGCGCTCGAGCACACCGCTGATGGCGAAGAAGCATGTCTGCATGATCGTGTTGGTGCGGCGGCCCATGCCGCTCTCGGCGGCCACGCGGGTGGCATCGATGGCATAGACCTTCAACTGCCTGTCGATGATGTCCTGCTGCGTCTCGCGGGGCAGGGCATCCCAGACTTTCTCGGGCGGGAACGGGGCGTTGAGCAGCAGCACCGCGCCCGGCGCGGCGTAGCCGGTGACGTCGAAGGTGTCCAGGAAGTTGAACTGGTGGCAGGCCACGAAGTTGGCCTTGCGGATCAGGTAGGCCGAGCGGATCGGCCGCGGCCCGAAGCGCAGGTGGCTGATGGTCACCGCGCCGGACTTCTTCGAGTCGTAGACGAAGTAGCCCTGGGCGTGGTTGTCGGTCTCCTCGCCGATGATCTTGATCGAGTTCTTGTTCGCCCCGACGGTGCCATCGGCACCGAGGCCGAAGAAGACGCAGCGGTTGACGTCATCGGGCTCGATGTCCAGCTCTTCGTCCACCGGCAGCGACAGATGGGTCACGTCATCGACGATGCCGACGGTGAAGCCGTCTCGCGGCTCGGGCTGGGCGAGGTCGTCCAGCACCGCCTTGACCATGGCGGGGGGGAACTCCTTGCTCGAGAGGCCGTACCGCCCGCCGACGATGAGCGGGTCGGCCGCGGCCAGCTTCGGCGCCACCCGCCGCGCCTTGCGAAGCGCCGCCACCACGTCCTCATAGAGCGGCTCGCCCACCGCGCCGGGCTCCTTGGTGCGGTCGAGCACGGCGATGCGCTGGACGGTCGGGGGCAGGGCGCTGCAGAATCGCTCAACGTCGAACGGCCGGTACAGGCGCACCTTCAGCAGGCCCACCTTCTCGCCCTGCGCGGTGAGGTGGTCGATCATCTCGTGGGCGACCTCGGTGCCCGAGCCCATCAGCACCAGCACGCGCTGGGCATCGGCAGCGCCGTGGTAGTCGAAGGGGTGGTACTGGCGGCCGGTGAGGGCGGCGAAGTCGTCCATGACCTTCTGCACGGCATCGGGCGTGGCATCGTAATAGCGGTTGCATGCCTCGCGGGCCTGGAAGAAGGTGTCGGGGTTCTGCGCGGTGCCGCGGATGCAGGGGTTTTCGGGCGAGAGGGCGCGCTCGCGGTGGGCGGCAACGAGGTTGTCGCCGATCACGTGTCGCAGGTCGTCGTCGGTCAGTTCCTCGATCTTGTTGACTTCGTGGGAGGTGCGAAAGCCATCGAAGAAGTGCAGGAACGGCACGCGTGTGTGCAGCGTGGCGGCCTGGGCGATGAGGGCGAAGTCGTGGGCCTCCTGCACCGATGCCGAGCAGAGCATGGCGAAGCCGGTCTGTCGGCAGGCCATGACGTCGGAATGGTCGCCGAAGATGGACAGGGCGTGTGTGGCCAGGGTGCGGGCGCTGACGTGCATGCAGAAGCTGTTGAGTTCGCCCGCGATCTTGTACATGTTGGGGATCATCAACAGCAGGCCCTGGCTGGCGGTGAAGGTGGTGGCCAGGGCGCCGGTCTGCAACGCCCCGTGCACCCCGCCGGCAGCGCCGGCCTCGGACTGCATCTGCTCGACGTCGGGCACCTGCCCCCAGATGTTGCGATGACCCATCGACGACCAGTCATCAGCGAACTCGCCCATGGGGGAGGAGGGGGTGATGGGGTAGATGATGCAGACTTCGTTGGTGCGGTGGGCGACGGAAGCGGCGGCCTCGTTGGCATCAACGGCGATCATGCGGCGTTTGGGCTGGGACATTATGGACAAACTCCTGCGCGGAACCGATTGCGAACACGGCCGCGGGCGCGGCCGCCATGTAATATCAGACACGCAAGTCCGGAAGTCAAGCGCCCCCCCTCCCCGAGCTGCGATTCATGCGAAGAAAACCGCAAAACAAAGGGCAAACGGCCACGATATTAGAAACGCTAATGCAGCCTGCTCCTGGGAGGGGTCGCACCGTCACCGTCGCCGCCACCGATCGGCTCATTGCTGTTCTGAGCCGCGCCAGACCTCGGCCAGGCGCGAGCGGATTTCCTGGGCCTGGCGCCGGTTGCCGAACTCCTCGAGCACCTCGGCATAGCGCTCACCCACGCGGTACCAGTTGCTGACGTTGGTGTAGGCTGTGGGCGTGGGCCGGCGGATGCGCTGCCAGGTCTGGCCGTAAAGGGTGGGGATGCGTTGGGGCTGCTCGAGTCGGCGCAGCGTCTGCTCGCTGCGCTCGAGGGCTTCGAGGACGAAAGGGCCGCTGTTGGGGAAGTTGGCCAGGATGTCCTCGTAGGCCCGCCCGGCACGCCACGGCTGGTCGGCCTCTTCCCACATCCGCGCCTGGGCGAAGCGGATTTCCGCGGCGATGTCCGGCCGCTGGCGGAAGAAATTGTAAACCCGCTCCCACATCGCGTTCTGCCGGGCTACATCGGGGATGGACCGGACCATGGGGATGAGGATGTTGGCCGCGAAATCGGGGTAGTCACGGCCGCAGAAGCGCTCGAGCGTACCCGCCCAGCGCTGAAGCTGGGCGGTGGAAAGCTCGCCCTCCTCAGCCAGGTGGCGCACGATCAGCCAGGCCCGTTTGTTGGCCGGGTTCTGGTTCACCGCCGCCTCCAGGAGCGACAGGGCCGAGCCCACCTCGGCGCTGCGCGGGCGAGAGAGCAGGTCGGCGCGGCGGATGCGCTGGGGTGCGGGCGGCGGCTCGAGCCCCTGGCGTTGCCACTGGAGAATCCGTGCAGCAGCGTCGGCCAGCGCGATCGACCCCTGCCGCGCTTCGCGGCTGGTGCCCAGCATCTCGGCCTGAAGCGAGACGAAGGCATCGGGAATCCACTCGCGGTACTGCGGGTGGCGGACCACCCCGCGGATGTCCTGGAACTCGCGGTAGCGGCCCACGTCGAAGTTCCATCGCGCCTGTCGGCCGCGCACCTGGAAATAGCCCACCCAGGCATGACCCAGGTCCGCCCCGCGGCCGACGGTGTAGGCCGTGGGAATGCCCATGGCCTTGCCCACGTTCACCGCGAAGTAGGCCTGATCGGCACAGACGCCGCCGTACTCGAGGATATTGGGCAGGTTGAAGCCCTCGACGGTCACCCGCTTGGGTGTGCCTCGGCGCAGGTGGTTGAAGTCGTAGCGCACCTCGAAGTAGCGCCGGCCCACCTCACGGTCGTCCTGGTAGCGGCCCAGGGCCCAGGTCAGTTCCTCGACCGTCGCGGTGGTGTCAACCACGTACATCAGCAGTTGCGGCGGCACGTTGCGAAGGCCCAGGGCCATGCGGGACTCGTGGCGCACGTAGTACTCGAACAGAGCGACCGGATCGGCCGCCGTCGCGCTGTTTTCGTTGACCTGCACCCGCAGTTCGCGGTCGTGGACGATGCAGATGGCCGTGGCCAGGTTCGCATACGTGTTCAGCCGCGCCCCGTGACGCTGACGAAGCCGATCGAGCAGCTCGTACACGCCCGCGGGCGCCTGGCGGTCCGGGGCCACCGCCAGGGCCAGCGTCGAGGCCAGCCGCGGGTTGGCGCGGAGGTAGGGCAGCAGCGCCTCGCGGCGCTGGGCCGGCACCTGCCCGAGCTGGTGCACCATGCGCATGGCGGCGGCTGCGCGGCGGAACTGCTCGTGATGTCGCGGGTCGGCGTGGGCGGCAAGCTCATCGAGCAGGCCGACCAGATCGAGCAGGGCACGGTCGTAGCGGCCATCTTCCTCCAGCCGGTCGAGCGTGGACTCGATGCGTTCGCCGACGTAACGGGCAAGGCTGATCTGGGGTTGCGGGGCCTGGGGCTGAGCCTGATCACCGGCTTCGGCCGCGTGCTGTTGGGAGGCCGTCTGCCCCTGCATGGCTGCGACCACCGCGCCGGGGGGGGGGGCGATCAGCAGTGCGAGAATGAACAGCCCCGCGGCCATCAGCGATCGCATCGGCCATCGCGGCGGTGGCGGTTGGGGGCTTGACGTTTCACCGCGGCTGAAGTTTCTCACCATGGTCTCCGATTCTAACCCCCCGGAGGGCATGCCCCAACCCCCAGCCGGGAAAAAGTTCCCCGCCGCCGATCCGACCCGTCCCGGTCCGACCCGGGGTGTTCCCAAGCGGTCCTACCGCTGCCGCTCGGTGAGGATGCAGCGCCGGACGGGCACGGCAGGGGTCCACGGCCATGTCGCAGTCGTGGGGCAACAACCGCTCGCTTGCTGCGTTGGACTGTCGGCCCGGTCCGGCGGGCCCACAGGAGTGAAAGATGTCCACGACCGCACATACCCCTCTGAGCCGGCGCCGGTTCCTGGGCCTCAGCGCCGCCGCGGCGGTCGCCGCGCCCTGGATCGTGCCATCGAGTGTCCTTGGGTGCGCGGGCCGGAACCCGCCGAGCGAGCGCATCACCGTGGCCGGGATCGGCATGGGCGGCCAGGGGCGCGGGGTGTTTCGGGCTCTGGCCGGCTCGGGTGACGTTCAGGCGGTGGCGGTGTGCGACGTGTTCAAGGGCCGGCGCGATCAGGCCGCATCGCGGTACAACTGCCATGCCTACACCGATTACCGGGAGATGCTCGCCCGTGGCGACATCGACGCGGTGATGATCGCCACGC
>PUMS01000438.1 GCA_003551485.1 Phycisphaeraceae bacterium
GCGTCTTCACCGCGCACCCCCTCGATCTTGCGGTGCAGCACCCACAGGATGTGCGCCCAGGTAAAGCCGTGCCGCGGGCTGTGGGGATCGTGCTCGCCGTCGGCGTGGCGGTGATGCAGGCGATGCACACCGACCCAGGTGATCGGCCCGCCCTGCCAGGCCAGGCAGCCGCAGAGCGTGGTCAGGTATTCCAGCCACTTGTGGGTGCGGAACGAGCGATGGGTCAGCAGCCGGTGATAGCACAGGCCGATGCCCACACCGCCACTGACCCAGATCAGCACCAGGCAGATGATCAGCCCCGACCAGGAGAACAGACCCGGCACAAGGGCCAGGATGGCAATCAGATGAATTGCAAGGATCGCGCCGACGACCGACCAGTTCAGATTCGACCAGTCCAAGTCGCCACGATGCGACCCGCCACGGTGCGGGCGGTCGGTGGCCATGCTGTATGGGCATCCTTATGTCAGGTGCTGTCGGAATTGCAGCGGTGGTGGGAACCGGGCATTGTAGGCGCTACGCATGGCAGCAGCGATGAGGCGAGGCGGCGGCGGCGACAATCGGCTAGGCTTGGGTACCGGCCCGTCCTGCGGGCGACGGACCATTGTGCGGGGCGTGTGAGGTGCGCATGGGTCTTGTGCTGCTGCTTTTTGCTCTGGCGCTGCTGGGCTGCGCGGCGGCGGTCGTCAGGTTCATCACCGCGTTCGATGCGGGGGCCGCGGAGCCGCACGTGGCGGAGTTGTGGCTGCTGCTGGCCGCCGCGCTGCTGCTGATGGCAGCACTGGCGATGTGGGTCTACCGCTACCCGCTGGCCCGCCCGCCGCGGGCGAGGGGGCCGGATGCCGAAGGGTTCTACCGGCTGGATGCGGTGGACCACCCGCGGCGGCGGAGATGGGGTTGGCTGGCGGGCGTGGTCATGTGGCTGGCCATGCTGGGTATGGTCGCAGCGCGGTGGGCGATGAGCGAGGATGCCTGGTCGGCCGGGGCGATGGCGGTGCTGTGGCTGCTGGCGGCGGTGGGGCTGTTGCCGATGGCGATGCTGGCCTATGAAAGCGTCCGCACCGCGGGCCTGACCCCGCCGCGCGTGCGCATCGACCGCGGCGACCCGCGGCCGGGCCAGCCGATCACCATCGAGGCTGCCCTCCCGACCACCGACCCGCTCCAGGCCGGGGCGATGCGCATCAGCATCCTGTGCGTGTCGCTGTCGAGCCTGCCCTGGCCCGGGTCCGGGGGCGGGGGCGGATGCGGGTTCGGCAAGCGGCTCTACGAGGACAGCGCCGAGGTCGCCATCAGCGATCTCGATGCCGCCACCGCCACCGGCCTTCGCGCCCGTCGGCAGGTGCAACTGCCACCCACGCTCCCCGACGGCGGCGAAACCGGCGAAGGTGGACCCACCCGGCGCTGGCTGATCGCCGTGACCATCCCCACCCTCCAGTACCACCGCAGGATGCACTTTGCGCTGCCGGTGATGCGGTGAACCCGCCGGGTGGCCGCCGCGGCGAATCGCCCCGTCGCCGCTGACGTCAACAACTTCCATGCGGCCATGAGGTGCCGCGGGCATCAGGTGAGCTTGAGGGTGATGATCTGGTGGGGGGTGTAGTCGATGGTGATGGTGCCGTCACGGGCCGGGGCCTCATCGAGCACATCCTCGAGCAGGTTGCACAGGGCGGCGGTGGTGAAGGGCAGGTGGCAGGTGATGTTCGCCCGGCCGCGGGCGCCGTGGGCCTCGTAGAGGCGCAGGATGAGGCCATCGTCATCTTCGGCCTTCTTGACGGTGTCGAGGATGATGTTGGCATCATCGACATGGAGGAAGGATCGCGGTTCGCTCTCGGCGCCACGCAAGAGCAGGGGCGGGGTGTTGAAGCGCATGGCCTCGGCCACGGTGCCCGCCTCGCGCCAGTTGCCCCGGTGGGGGTAGAGGGCGTAGGCGAAGTGGTGAGTGCCGATGTCGGCCCGCGGGTCGGGCTCGCGCGGGCCGCGCAGCAGGCTCAGGCGCATGATGTTGTCGCGCGTGCTGTAGCCGTACTTGCTCTCCGACAGCAGGCTCACGCCGAAGCCGTGCTCGGAAAGGTCGGCCCAGCGGTGGCCGGGCACCTCGAAGCGGGCAAGGTCGTAGCGGGTGTTGAAGTGCGTCGGCCGCTCGACGTGGCCGAACTGCATCTCGTAGGTGGCGTTCATCGCCACGGCGTTGATGGGAAAGGCCGCCTTGAGAAAGACGTGGGCCTCATGCCAGTCTACCGTGCAGTGGAACTCGATCCGCCGGGCACCCGCATCGAGGCGGATGCGCTGGACCATGGTGCTCTGGCCGGCGATGCGGCGGTGGTAGACCGCCTCGCCGCGCAGCGGGCCGGTCGAGACGATCTGGCAGCGGTGGGCGTCGGGACACGCTTTACCCGTCTCGAGGTGGAACGGGTCCACATCCCAGGCATCCCAGGCGGTGGGGTGGTCATCGTAGAGCTCGAGAATGTTGCCCGGGGCCGACAGGGCATTGCGGCCGGCATGCTTGTCATAGAGTTCCAGCAGCGCCCCGCCGCGGCCGAGCAGGGCGCGCAGGTTGGCGTTCTCGAGCACGATGCCCGCTTTCTGTTCGGTGACGCTGACGGCATCGGGCGGGTCGGTCACGCGGCCGAAGCCGCAGGGTGGTGCCTCGATGAACGTCAGTTCACCTTCGGGGCCCTCGGCCAGTTCGGCGCGGTCCACCCCGAGCGTGTTGAGTACCACGGTGCCATTGCCCTCACCGGCCAGCGCCCCGGCCGCGGCCTGGCACAGCGGCCGGCCTGCGGCGAAAAGCTGCTCGAACTGGCGGGCGGCATCGGTGTAGACCTGCGTGATGCTGCTGCCGGGCAGGATGTCGTGGAACTGGTTGAGCAGCAGCGTGCGCCAGAGCATCTCGAGCTCGGCGGCGGGATAGGAAGCGCCACCGA
>PUMS01000282.1 GCA_003551485.1 Phycisphaeraceae bacterium
CCGCTACCGGCCCACCGGGGCGTGGCTGCGGAGGCCGCGGAAGAAGGTCAGGTCGGCTTCGAGCCGGGTCAGTTTCGCGGCCGGGTCGCCGGGGTATTCGCAATGGAAGCTGACAGGGCCCTGGAAGCCAGCGCGGTCGAGCAGGTCGGTGAACTCGCCCCACGGTACGGTGCCGTGTTCGTAAGCCACGGCCGTGCGCTTGAACCGGTCCTGCGATGCCCCTTCGGGGCGGTGGGGCTCGAAGCGGTAGCTCTTGGCCCCGACCACGCGCAGCCGTCTGGCCAGCAGCTCAAAGCCCTGCCGCCACGAGCCGGCCAGGCCTTCGGCCACCAGGTGGCCGGCGTCGACGTACGCCCCCATCGCCGAGCGGCCGCGGCCTTCCAGCAGCAGGGCCACGGTCCAGGGCATGGCGGTGAGAAAGTCAGCGCCGCTGTGGTTGTGGATCACCGCGGTGGTGTGGGTCCGCGCGGCCAGGGCTTCGATGCTGTCCAGGTCCCGCCTGGCCTGCTCCAGCGCCACGCGGAACTCGCCGAACCCCCCGTAACGCCAGTAGCCGAGCTTGACCAGGGCAATGCCCAGCGCCCCGGCGGCTTCGAAGACCGCCTCGGCTGCCGGCTCATCGCCGCGAAGCAGGCTGGTGGTGAGCATCGGCACGGTCAGGCCGTGCTCGCCGATGATCGCCGCTGCGCGTTCGATTTTGGGGCCGATGTCACTGGCATCGCTGGTGTCGACGTGGCCGCCCGGCCGCACGGTCAGGTCGATGCCGTCGAAGCCCATCCGCCTGGCCGTCTGGCACATCGCGGGGATGTCCATCTCGCCCAGCGTCTTGGAAAAGAGGATGCACGGGTTCATCACCGGCAGGCTCCATCGGGAGTCGGGGGTCGGTTCATGCCATGTGCCCCAGGCGCTGGCGCGTCACCTCGAACACGGGCGGCCGGCCCGTGAGGAAGCGCTGCACCTCCTCGACGCACTGGCGGCCGATGCGAGGCGAGGGCCCACCGGCGATGTGGGGCGTGAGCACCACGTTGGGCAGCCGCCGCAGGGGGCTGTCCAGCGGCGCCGGCTCGGGGTCGGTCACATCCAGGCAGGCGAACAGGCGGCCGGCCTCGAGCTGCTCGATCAGCGCGGCGTGATCCACCAGCGAGCCGCGCGCGGTGTTGATCAGCACCGCGTGATCCTTCATCAGCTTCAGCCGCCGCCGGTCGATCATGTGCCGCGTCTCGGCCAGGGCCGGGGCATGGAGGCTGACGACGTCGCTTTCGCTGACCAGTTCATCCAGGTCCACCAGCGCCGCCCCGACCTGCTCGGCCCATTCCCGGGGGATGTAGGGGTCGTGGGCCAGCAGCGTCAGGTCGAAGCGCGAAAGCTGCTCGGCCACCAGCCGGCCCACCGCCCCGAGGCTGACCAGCCCCACCGTCGAGCCGGCGAGGGTGTCGCGCATCAGGGCGGGCTTTCGTTCGCCGCTGCGCATCGCCTCGGCGTAACGGAAGGCGTTGCGGCGACCCAAAATCATCATGCCCAGGGTGAACTCGGCCACCGTGTGGCCGATCGCCCACGCAGCGCTGACCACCTGCACGCCACGCTCCCACACGTCCTCGCTCACCCACTTGCGCACGCTGCCTGCGGCGTAAACGATAAGCTTGAGGTGCGAAGCGGCATCGAGGAAGGCCTGGTCGACCTTGAACATGCCCCAGGAGCAGATGAGGACTTCCGCCTGCTGCGCCAGCGCGGCGGCCTCCCGGGCGGTGGCGGGCTTGCTGCCCTCGTGGGCCACCACCTCACCCAGCGCCTCCAGCGCCGCCCAGTCGGGGTCGGTGAACAGGCGGTTGCGCAGATCGGGCTGGATGGTCACAGCGATTTGCGGCAATGGGGGCCTCCTCCCGGTTGTGCCGGGTCGATCCGCGGCGGCGGCCGGGCCCGCCAGCGACCAGAGTATAACGCAGCCGGCCCCGAGGCCGGTGCGGGCACCCGGCGCGGCGGTGCGCGGATGCCGGGGCTGCAGAACGGCCCGGTGGGATGCCTCCGACGCCAATGGTTGCTCGCCAGCCCGTGCCGGTGGCGTACGCCCGGGGCAAGCCGCCAGTGCCATCCGGCACCCGGCGGTCCTATTCCTTCAGCCACAGGATGGCCGTCACGCCGCGGGGGTAGTACTTGCTGCCCCAGGCCTGGCCCTTGATCATCTGGTCGCTCCAGGCCCAGTAGGCGCTGTGCTCGGGCTCGAGCAGCCACTGCACGTGGGCGCGGTCGGCGACAGCGCCGGCCTCATCCCAGGGCAGGCCCAGTACCTTGCGGTAGACGAACTGGCAGAGGTATATCTTCGACAGCCAGGAGTTGTTGCTCGTCGATGACAGTTTCCAGCCGCCATCGTCGAACAGGCACACGCCTTTTTTCAGCACCGCGGCGATGTGCCGCCTGAGCGCTTCGAGCATCCGGGCGAAGCGGCCATCGGGCCGCACCGCCTCGGGGGCGCCGGTCAGCAGGGGAAAGGCCAGGCCCTCAATGGCGGGGATGATCTTCGAGTCGTTGCCCTCGAACATCACACCCGGGATGTAGCCCTCATCCGTGACCGCACTGATGAGCGTGTCGGCAGCGCGCACGGCCTGCGAGCTGGCCAGGTCGGCCAGGTTGTCGGCGCCCAGCCGGTGCATCAGTTTCTCCAGCGCCACGTAGGCCGCCCAGGTCTTGACGGCCATGTAGAGGTTGTTGCGCGCCTGCCCGAGCGATGCATCCAGGCTGTCGTAGGTGGTGATCTCGGCCCCGCCCATGGTGCGCGAGGAGTCCAGGCCCATGATGCCGTTGCGCTTCGAGGGCTCGGGATGATCGCGGTTGACCAGGCTCTCGAGACAGTCGGCGATCACCTGCCGGTTGACCTTCAGCCAGCCGTCATCCTCGTTGCCCTGGATGTAGACCGCCGCGCAG
>PUMS01000353.1 GCA_003551485.1 Phycisphaeraceae bacterium
AGGTGGGGTTCATCAGCCGCGAGTAGATATTACCGAACTCCCTGAGTGCAAAGAGGTTGGCGGCGTGATCGGTGTCGTTGAACACGTAGGAACTGGTGGCGTAGATCGGCACGGCGCGGGCGTTGGTGGCCGGGTCGGGCTCCTGGCCGGCATGAAGGGCGAGCGTGCCAAGGCGGTGGGTGCTCAGGTCCAAGGCGGTGTCCTCCAGTTGGGGTTGAGGCCGCCGACGGCGGCGGGCAGCAAGTCTACGGGATGGCCCCGAGGGTGCAAAGCACGGGACGGGGTGGTGGGTGGGCGACGAGCAGGCAGACGGTCATGGCCGGGCATGGACCAGGCACAATGAAAGCGGAATTGGGCGATGGGATGGGCTGATCGTGGCCCCAACCGATATCGCGGAATACTATTCCTTATATGAGTCGGGAACCTGACACCACTGAAACCCCGAAACCCGCGGAAGGCCCGCAAGCCCCGCAGACCCCCCAGCGGTCGGATGAGGCCGGGGAGGGTGTCCCGCCGCGAATCGTGATGCTGGTCGATGTGCGCACCGAATACGGCCGCGGCGTGCTGCGCGGGTTGGCCGAGTATGTCAGCCGCCACAGTCCCTGGCTGATGTATCTCGACCCCGATGGCAAGCGCATGCCCGACACCGGCGGCTGGCCGGTCAGCGGCGTGATCGCCGGGTTTCCGCACGCGGCCCCCCGGTGGACCGAGCCGCTGCTGGCGTTGCGGGATCAGGGCATTCCCATCGTCGCCACCACGCCGGTGTTCGAGACCGAGGCGATGGCCGGCGTGCAGGTCGATGATGAGGCGGTGGGCCGATTGGGGGCCGAGGACCTGATCGCCCGCGGTCACCGCCACTTTGCCTTCTGCGGCAAGCCGGGCGAACCCGAGGCCGACCGGCGCGAGGCGGGCTTCAAACACACCGTCGAGGAAGCGGGCCTGCCGTGCCGGAGCTACGAGCCAAGCCACGCCCTGCGCCAGCGCTGGACCTGGCGTGGCGAACAGGCCGAACTGGTGCGCTGGCTGGGTCAGTTGCCCGCACCGGTCGGGGTGATGGCCTTCAGCGACCGCCGCGCCCGGCAGGTGGTCGATGCCTGCCTCATGGCGCGCATCCGCGTGCCCGAGCAGGTGGCGGTGATCGGTGCCGGGGACGATGAGATGCTGTGCAACCTGGCCACTCCGCCGATCTCGAGCGTGAATCTTTCTGCGCAGAAGGTCGGCCGCGAGGCCGCCCGGCGGCTCGATGAGCTGATGCGCGGCGCCAGCCCCCAGCCGCGGATGCTGCGCATCCGCCCCGGAGGCCTGGTGACGCGCGCCAGCAGCGACATTCTGGCCATGGACGACCAGGTGGTCGTCGCCGCGGTGCGGCACATCCGCGAGCACGCCCACGAGGGCATCAGCGTGGGCGACGTGGTCGATGCCGTGGGTGTGTCGCGGCGGCTGCTGGAGCGGCGGTTCCGCGAGGCGCTGAACCGCACGGTGCACGATGAGATCGCCCACCGCCGCCTGGAGCGCGTCAAGCATCTGCTGACCACCACCGACATGCCCATGCACGAGATTGCCCGGAGCGCGGGCTTCCGCGAGAGCAAGCGTCTTAGCGAGTTCTTCAAGTCCCACACCGGCCAGAGCCCACGGGCCTACCGCCGCCAGGCCTCCAACACCTGAACCGCCGGGTGCGACATCGCCGGGGCAACCGGCGGTGTCCGGAGCCGGTCATTCAACGGATGCGGTCGACCAGGAAGCGCCCGACCACCAGCAGGCCCGCCATGGCGTAGCCGGCCATGCCCATCGTGGTCAGCCAGCCGCGCTCTTCGGAGAGGCTGTCGGCCAGGATGAGGATCGAAGGGCCCAGGATCAGCGCGGCGATGAACATCGAGTGGGCGATGTTGCGGCTGGCGTGCTCGACGGTCCGCACCAGTTGCTCGAATCCGGTGTGCTGGAGGTTGACCGTGATGCGGTTTCGGCGCAGGTCGAAAAGCAGCTTGTGCAGGTGCGAGGGCAGTTCCTCGGCGAAGCGGGCGTAGCCGAACATCCCGTCGCGAAGCCGCTGCCGCACGGCGCGCAGGCCGTAGCGGCGGCGGATCAGCCGCTCGATGTGCGGCCGCACGTGAGCGAGCAGGTCGAACTGCGGGCAGACCTGCTCGCCCACACCCTCAATCGTGGTGATGGCCTTGACCAGGAACACCAGGTCGGCGGGGCATTGCAGGCGGTGTCGCCGTACCTTGTCAAAGAAATCGTTGAGCATGTCGCCGATGTCGAGTTCATTCAGCGAGGTGGTCTGAAAGCGGCTGATGAACTCCCACGTATCGGCTCGGAAGGCGCGGTCCTGCTCGAGGCTGGGGTTGGCATCGCCCAGGTCGATGGCCGTTCTCACCACGCGGCTGAGGTCCTGGTTGACCACGCCGTGGACCAGGTCGGCCAGTTGCTCGGCGGTGTGCGGGTCGATGTGGCCGGTCATGCCGCAGTCGATGAAGCAGATGCGGCCGCCGGGCATGACGATGATGTTGCCCGGATGCGGGTCGGCATGGAAAAAACCGATCTCCAGGCACTGGCGGAAGACCGCATCGGCCCCGTTGGCCACCACCTTCTCAAGCTCCTGCTCGCTCAGTTCACCCGGCTGCATCCGTGAGAGGCGGATGCCCTCGACCCGCTCCAGCGCCAGCACGTTCTGCGTCGTGGCCTCCCAGTAGACGCGAGGGAAGATGACCTTGTCATTTTCGGCGAAGGCGCGGCGGAGGCGATCGGTGGCGCGGCCCTCGTGGACCAGGTCCATCTCGCGCGTCAGCTCGCGCCGGAACTGCTCGACAACCTGCATCGGGCTGTAGCCCAGGTCCGCAAAGCGTTGTTCGATGAAATCGGCCAGCATCGCCAGCAGCGACAGGTCCGAGGCGGTG
>PUMS01000139.1 GCA_003551485.1 Phycisphaeraceae bacterium
CGCAGCGAGCCGGCGATCTGCTTCATCGCCTTGATCTGCGCGCTGCCGCCGACGCGCGAGACGCTGATGCCGACGTTGATCGCCGGCCGTACACCGGCGTAGAACAGCTCGGGCTGGAGGTAGATCTGGCCGTCAGTGATCGAGATGACGTTGGTGGGGATGTAGGCCGAGACATCGCCCTCCTGCGTCTCGATGATCGGCAGCGCCGTCAGGCTGCCGGCGCCGTTGTCCTCGCTCAGCTTCGTGGCGCGTTCCAGCAGCCGGCTGTGCAGGTAGAACACGTCGCCGGGATAGGCCTCGCGGCCGGGCGGGCGGCGCAGCAGCAGTGAGAGCTGGCGGTAGGCCGTGGCTTGCTTGCTGAGGTCATCGTAGACCACCAGCACGTGCTTGCCCTGCCACATGAAGTACTCGCCCATCGCGCAGCCGCTGTAGGGCGCCACGTACTGCAGCGGCGCCGACTCCGAGGATGAGGCGCTGACCACCGTGGTGTAGTCCATCGCGCCGTGGTCGCGCAGCGCCTGCACCACGGCGGCGACGGTCGATTCCTTCTGCCCCACCGCCACGTAGATGCAGTAAACCGGCTGGTCGGTCTTGTGGGTGTAGGCCTGATTGATGATGGTGTCGATGGCCACGGCCGTCTTGCCGGTCTTGCGGTCGCCGATGATCAGCTCGCGCTGGCCGCGGCCGATGGGGATCATCGAGTCGATGGCCTTGACGCCGGTCTGAAGCGGCTGATGCACCGGCTGGCGCTCGGCGATGCCGGGGGCGATGATGTCCACCGGCCGCGACTCGGTGGCCTGGATGGGCCCCTTGCCATCGATCGGCTCGCCCAGGGCGTTGACGACACGGCCGAGCATGGCCTCGCCCACGGGCACGCTCAGCAGCTTGCCGGTGGTGCGGACGGTCATGCCCTCCTTGATCTTGAGGTAGTCGCCCAGGATCACAGCGCCGACGATGTCGCGCTCGAGGTTAAGAACCTGCCCGGTGACCAACTCGCCGTCACCGACGTCGAACTCGACCATCTCGGCGCTCTTGGCCTTGCCCAGGCCGTAGATGCGTGCGATGCCATCGCCGACCTCGACGACGGTGCCGACCTGCGACACTTCCAACTCGGCGCTGAAGCGCTGCACTTCCTGTTTGATGACGCTGGTGATTTCCGCGGAGTTGATCTTCATGGTGGTTCATCCCGCACCGGCGCGCTGCGCCGGTGGAAGTTTCACGATTGACCGCCGGAAGCGGCCGGTTGCCCGGCCCGTTCCTGGCGCAGGCGTCGGGCCTGCTGCTTGCCGGATTCGATCAGGTGGCGGCGTGCCGTCTGAAGCGCGGTGGCCAGGGAGGCATCGACCAGCAGGTCGCCCACCCGCAGCTTCATTCCGCCCAGCAGCCGCTGATCCACCCGCTGCTGGACGACGGCCTCGCGGCCGGTGACGGCGCTGACGATTTCGGCGATGCGCTGCTGCTGGTCTTCGGTCAGCTCGATGGCGACGTAAGCCTGCGCCTTGACCACGCCGCGCTTCTCATCGTGCAGCAGGGCGAAGCCGCTGAGGATGCGGCCGAGGCGCTCGAGCCGGCCCTTGACGTTGACCACCTGTATGAAGTGGTAGACCAAATCATCGGTGCGGCCCTTGAAGATACGCTCGATGGCATCGGCCCGCTGCGCGGTGGTGAGCTTGCGGCTGGACAGCAGCCCGGCCAGCTCCGGCTCGGTCTCGAGCAGCCGCAGCAACTCGGCGACCTCGGCGGCGATCGGGTCCATCCGCCCCGCCTCCTCGGCCAGTTCCAGCAGCGACTGGGCATAGACCCGGTCGACGGTTTCCAGCTTGTAGATGACTTCGGCCAAGGCCGGTTCTCCGGTCTCGTTGCCCGCATCGCAGCGCGACAATGCGGCGCGGGGTGGTGGCGGGGGGCAGGGTCAGCGGGGCCGCGTGCGGGGCGGTCGCGTTCAGTTGCGCCCGGTGCGGTTGAGCTCCTCGAGGGCGGCGCCGACCATCTTCTCGTGGTCGGCGGCGTTGACCTCGCGCTGGAGGATCCGCGCGGCGATGTCGCTGGAGATCACCGCCGCCTGCTCGTAGACCGAGGCCAGGGCCTGCTCGGCCGCGGCGGCGATGTCTTCCCGTGCCCGCTGGCGCATCACCTGAAGCTCGCGCTCGGTCTGCTGGCGGAGCTGCTGGTTCATCGCCTCGGCCTCGCGCTTGGCCTGCTCGGTGATGGCCTTGGCATCCTCATGCGCCTTGTTGAGCTGCTGCTGGTACTGCTCAAGGGTCTTCCTGGCATCGGCGGCGGCCTTCTCGGCATCGGCCAGGTCGTTGCGAATCTTGTCCTCGCGGTCCTTGAGGCCCTTGAGCAGCGGGCCCCAGGCATACTTGCGAAGCAGCAGCACCAGGATGGTGAAGGCCAGCAGCGCGGCGACGGCCTGGTAGATCTCACCGGCGAAGATGTCGGCATCATCCTCCGCGGCCATCGCCACGGCGGGATGAAGCATCAGCAGGGCGGAGGCGAGGGTCGCCGGGATGAGGCGGGCTCGCAGGGGCATGGGCTGGGTCCTTTGCGGTGAAGCAGGGGTCGGTTGGGCGGCCAGGTGCCTCGCCCGCTGACCTCGGGCAAGGGGGCGAGGCACGCGGCCGCGGCCGCGTGGGGGGTGGACAACATTTACAGCACCGTCAGCAGGCCGACCACGATGGCGAACAGCGTGGCCCCTTCGATCAGCGCCGAGGCCAGCAGCATCGACGTGAAGATGCCCCCGCCGGCCTCCGGCTGCCGGGCGATCGACTCCACCGCCGAACTGCCGATGTTACCGATGCCGCGGGCAGCGCCCATGATGACCAGGCCCAGGCCCAGCAGCACGCCGATGGCCACACCGGCATCGCCATCGGGAATGACGAAGAAC
>PUMS01000362.1 GCA_003551485.1 Phycisphaeraceae bacterium
CAGTTCACCGCCTTCGGCCGGGCCGAAGATCAGAGCCTTTTCGCCCGCCTCTACGATGCATGGGATGTGCTGCTCGAGTTCACCTCGCTGCCGCTTCAGATCGATGCCGCCTGCACCAGCCCGATGGGCGATGTCCCCGATGACCTCCGCGCCCTGAGCGGTGGCATGGTGGCCATGGCGCGGCTGGCTGACCAGGCGGTGGCTTCCATCACCGTCAGCGACCGGCACGCCACGCGATTCCGCCGCCTATACGCCCTGGGCGATGAGGGCCAACTCTGCGTGGGCGATGGTGATTTCAGACACTTCGATGAGCGGGGCAACGTGCTCAGCGCCCGCCGCGGCGGCCGCCGCGCTTCGTTCGTGGAACTGGTGGTGCGCCAGTGGCGCGACCTGATCCGCCATCACAACCACCTGCCGCGTTCGCATGAGCAGGCCCTGGCCCGCGACGCCGAGGTCCTCGCCTGCTGCCACGCGGCCCTGCTCTCGGCCCGCACGCAGGAACCCGAGAGCCCCAGCCGAATGCTCCAGATGTACCAGGGCAACTGACCCCGTGGCGCGGCCGGTCATGAGCCGGGGGACAAGAAGGACGGCTCCGGAGGCGCATCATTGCCAGCCGGCGGCACCATCATGCAACACCGGCTCAGGATGAACCCCACACGGGGCAAATGCGAACCACTGGTCGGAGCCGGCCGCAACCCCGCTTCGGCTACGGCTCTGCGCGGTTGCGGCGGCGCTGTTACCGTGTCTAGTCCGCAATCAGAACAGAGGAGACTCAATGATCCTTCGTGCAGATGAATGTCGCCCGCAAAGCCGTCGGAGGTGGGTGCGGGCCGTAAGGCGGGGTTGGAACCTGTGCATCACGCTGATCGCGGCGGGGCTCCTGGGGTGGGGGGCAACGCCAGTGGGGGCGACGCCCGCTCAGGCGCCGCCAGCACCGCCCGCGCTGGAGCAGCCGCAGCAGCCGCAGGTCCTGCTGCCCGACGCCGTGGAGCAGGTCGAGGTCGTCGGATTGCCCCGCCCGGCCTTCGAGATCGACCTGCCCGAGGGCTGGGTCGAGCAGGATGAGCAGACCTTTGCCCAGTGGCGCCTGTTCGAGCAGGCCCAGTACGGCCCCAACCGCCGCACGCTCGCCCGCTACTTCCTCCTCGATGAGGAAGGCCGAAGAACCGAGGCGATGGCCGATGTGGTCTTCACCGCTTACGCCCACATGGGCATCGACCATCAGCCCCGGGAGGGCGCGCTCGCGCCCAGTGTCGCCACGACGGCCGGCATCGAGCCCCAGGACCTGCACGAAGCGGAGTTGGTCGGCCAGATGCAGGAGGCCGAGGCGCTCGAGTTCGATGCGCCCGTGATCGACCTGCCCAACCGCCGCTTCCGGCTCGGCTTCGAGGAAACGGCCGATGGCCGCACCGAGCGGGGTCAGGTGCTGGGAGTTTTCGGCCGCGTCGGTGTCTTTGAACTGGTCTACACCGACAATGCCCAGCAGTGGCAGCAGCGGGCCGACCCACGGCGCCGGCTGCTGGGCAGCTTCACGCTCGTCCCCGCCGCCGCTTACGATGAGCAGAAGGCCCATCCGGGCCTGCTGGACCGGCTCGACGCGGTCGTCGTGGTGGCCCTGGGCGCGGCGGTGGTGCTGGTCATCATCATGATCGCCAATCGTTTCCGCCGCGGCCCCCAGGGCGATCAGCAGCGGCCGGCGCCACCGGTGGAATCGGTGGGGCCGGCCGGGCCCGTCGAGCCCGAATCCATGCAACCGCCGGCGGACTTTGGCGAACCTCAGTCGCCTGCCCCGCCAGATGAGCCCGGCCAGTCGCCTTCGCAGGACTCGCCCCGCGGGCCGCAGCAACCCTCCGATCCGGACCGGCCCGGTTGACGTGAAACCGAGTCGCCTCCCCGGCAGGCAGCGTCGCCTGGCCGCGCCGGTCGCGGTCAGGGTCGTGGCATCTCGAGCACGGCTTCGAGGCGGCCGCCGATGCGGTGCTTCTCAGCCAGCGGGGCGATGCGCGCGGCGTATTCATCCATCCGGTCGGCCACCAGGCCTTGGGCGATCAGTTCGCGCTCCGGCTGCTCGCCCAGATCGCCGAATCGCGACAGCTCCGACTCCAGCGCCTGGCGCATACGCTCGAGGATGGGCGTGTGGGCCGGGTCCTCGGCGAGGTTGTGGATCATGTGCGGGTCGGCGTGCCAATCGTAGAGTTCCTCCGGCGGTTTGTGATCGGCCATCCACAGCATCGCCGGCTCGGGCAGGCGGCCCTCGGCGTGCATGTCGCGGATGATGCGGGTGGTGACCTGGCGCTCCATGTAGATGTTGGGCTGGGCGTAGGGCAGGTCGGGAAAGTCGTTGCGGATGTAGTGGAAGCGGTCATCGCGGCAGCCACGCACCCGGTCGAACACCTCATCCATCCGGTCGCGCCCGAAGAAGGCATACTCGCGAACGTGCCGATCGGGCCCGAGAAACGGCCCGCCCTGGTAATGGTCCGGCACCGCCACACCCGCCAGCGACAGGATCGTCGGCGCCAGGTCGATCCAACTCACCACGTCGTCGCGCACCTGTCCCGGCCGCACCACACCCGCCGGCCGCGGGTCGCGAACGATCAGCGGCAGGTGAACGCCCGCACCGTAGCACCAGCGCTTCTCGCGGACCAGGCCGCGGCCGTGATCGGTGAGGTAGATCACGATCGTGTTGTCGCGGTAGGGCGACTGCGCCAGGGCCTCGAGCACTTCGCCGATCTGGGCATCGCCGATCGAGAGCGCATCGTAGTAGCGGGCGATGTCGGCGCGGACCTCGGGCGTGTCGGGCAGGTAGGGGGGCACGGGCACTTCGGCCGGGTCGTGGGCCTGCCCCGGCCCCAGCCGCGACATCTCCCGCTCCCGCTCTCGGCCGG
>PUMS01000159.1 GCA_003551485.1 Phycisphaeraceae bacterium
CGTGGGCGCGGTTGCGGGGCAGCCAATCCGGCCGCCGCGGGCCACCGGCCGCCCACTGTCATCCGCGGTACTCGGCCTCGGTGGTACAGGTCTCTCGCACGCGAACGATGCTCAAAAGCGGCAGGTCGGGCTTGAGCCGGTCGTAGATGTAGCGGGCCAGGTTCTCGGCCGTGGGGTTGCTCAGGCCCTCGATGTCGTTGAGCAGCCGGTGGTCCAGGGCCTGGATGAGCGGCTCGGCCGCGGCCTTGATCTGGCCGAAATCGACCAGGTAGCCGGCCCCTTCATCGACCTCGCCTTCCAGCACCAGGTCGACATGAAACGTGTGCCCGTGCAGCCGACGGCACTTGTGGCCCTCGGGGAACGTCGGCAGCCAGTGGGCCGAATCGAAGCTGAATCGTTTGGTCAGTGCGGTGCGCATGAGCGGAATGATAGTAGGTGATGCGGTGCCGATGGCCTCCGCCCGCCCTGAAGATCGCCGGACGCGGGCCGCCAGGGAGCGCGGCCGTCCCGGCCGCATTCCGGCCTCCGGCCTCCGGAGTGGCCGGGACGGCCGCGCTCCACGTGGGGCGCTCGCATCGCCGCCACCCTTTTCATCCTCGTGGGTGCGCCGCCGCCGCAAGAGACACTGCCCTGAGGTCGCCCCCGGAAGAAAGCAGGCCGTAGGGTGGGTAGAGCGAGGGCCGCCGAGAGAGACCCACCGTTCCCGATGCGAGCGCGTTTCGTCCCCCATCGCCACGACGCCGCTACGAATTGCAGGGGAAATGGCCCAACGCCTGCTCCAACATTCGTGACCTTGTGGAAAGCTCCGGCGCCTGTCGCAGTCACCACGACCAATGGTGGGTTTCGCTCGCAAGGCCTCGCTCGACCCACCCTACAGCCTCTTCCCTCACCGGGAAGAGAGGGGAGCAGGGGCAGGCTGGAAGCCTGCACCACAGTGGGCCGGCGGTACCGGTGGCAAGGGGCAGGTAAAAAATTCCACCGCTGCGCCCTGTGCGGAAGTTAAGCCGGCTACCGGTTGTGACGATGAGTGCGAACGGGCAGGCCGAAGGGCCTGGCCCGATCCGCACGGTCGCCGCGATCATGGCGGCTGTCGCGGAGGGTGCATCGGGACGGTCCGATGCGCCCGCCGCGGGGCCTGTTCGCCCCGTCGGCCAACCCGATCCGCCGCGCTGCGGTGGGCCCTTGGTTCACGGAGGAATGCCACGATGAGCCGGATCAACACCAACGTCGGGTCCCTGCTCGCCCAGCGCGTGCTGGGACAGCAGAACCGCAACCTGTCGCAGACGCTCGAGCGGCTGAGCACGGGCCTGGCCATCAACCGCGGGGCCGACAACCCCGCCGGCCTGATCGCCAGCGAGAAGCTTCGCTCGGAGAAGGCGGCGCTGAATGCGGCCATCGGCAACGCCGAACGCGCCGATCAGGTGGTCAACATCGCCGAGGGCGGGCTGCAGGAAGTCAGCAGCATGCTCACCGAGCTCCAGGGCCTGGTGACCGAGACCGCCAACGAAAGCGGCCTCTCGAGGGAAGAACGCGAGGCCAACCAGTTGCAGATCGACTCGATCCTGCACACCATCGACCGCATCGCCTCGACCACCAGCTTCCAGGGCAGCAAGCTGCTCAACGGTGCCTACGACTTCACCACCAGCAGCGTCAACGCCCAGGTGCGCGACTTCGACATCAACAGCGCCAAACTCAATCACGGTGAGCATCGCGACGTCGACGTGCTGATCACCGGCTCGGCCCAGCACGGCACGCTGTTTCTTTCGGCCGGCGCCGCAGCGCTGGACCTGGATGGGCCGGATTCGCAGTTCACCTTCGACGTCGGCGGGGCGCTGGGCTCGCGGCAGTTCACCTTTGCTTCCGGCACCACGCTGGAGAACGTCTCCCAGCAGGTCAACACCTTCCGCAACGTCACCGGCGTCTCGGCCGTGGCCAGCGGCGGGCACCTGATCTTCAAGGCCACCGAGCTGGGCAGCGACAACTTCGTCTCGGTCAGGGTCACCGATGACGGCGGCCTGGACGGCGCCCTGCTCAACGCCCAGGCCGATGACGCCAACGCCATCGACACCGCCACTGCCCGGGCGCTGGACACGCTGGCCACCAGCGGCGAGGTCGTACGCGACCGCGGCGAGGACGTCAGCGCCGTCATCGGCGGCATCGCCGCCACCAGCCGCGGCGCGCAGATTGCAGTCAACACCGACTTCCTGGACGTGTCGCTGACGCTGACCGAAGACGGAGCCCAGCAGCTTCAGGACTTCAAGGCGATGAGCATCACCGGCGGCGGTGCGAAGTTCAACCTCGGCCCACGTGTGGACATTCAGAACCAGGTCAGCATCGGCATCGGCGACGTGGCGGTGCGAAACCTGGGCAGCCGCGAGCTGGGCGGCTTCCTGGCCGACCTGGGCGCCGGCAGGGGCGCCAACGTCGTCGATGGTGACCGCGAACTGGCCCAGCGGATTGTGGACAAGGCCATCGACCAGGTCTCAGCGCTGCGCGGCCGGCTGGGTGCGTTCCAGCGCAACACCATCGGCACCACGATCCGCGCCCTGGGCGTGGCCGTGGAAAACACCAGCGCCGCTGAGTCGAGCATCCGTGACACCGACTTCGCCGCCGAGACCGCCGAGCTGACCCGCAGCCAGATCATGGCCCAGGCCGCCACCAACAGCCTGGCCCTGGCCAACAACCAGCCCCAGTCGGTGCTCGCCCTGCTGGGCTGACCGCCCACCGCAGAAGAAGTTGACCCCTGACCGTTGACAACCCCGACTCGCCACCAGGCCCCCTGCCCGCCGACCAAGGCCGGGCCGGGGGCCTGGCGTTTTGATGGCAGTGTCTCATGAGGCTGGGGCCTCATCCACGAGGATCAAAATCGCGGACCGCTCTACTCCCCTCTCTCCCGGGAGAGTCGCCGGGGGTGGGGGAGGGTTCGCACCAATAAAGGTTCCTGGACCACCAAGCCACCAGCAGCACCCGGCGGCGGCGCCCTGGGCCCGGCTATACTCGGCACCATGGCTGCCGGCGCCCCCCGCCCTTCTGCTTCGGCCGACCCCTCAGCGCAGGCCTTCGATGCCGCGGTGGCCATCCTCCGGGCGCTTCAAGGGGCGGGGCATGTGGCGGTGCTGGCCGGCGGATGCGTGCGCGACCGGCTGCTGGGCCGCCGGCCCAAGGACTTCGACGTGGCCACCGATGCCCACCCGCCGCGCATCCGCGAGTTGTTCCCACGGTCGCGGCTGGTGGGTGAGGCCTTCGGGGTGGTGCTGGTGCGAGGCGGCGGATGCTGGATCGAGGTGGCCACCTTCCGACGCGAGGCCGCCTACCTCGATGGGCGCCGACCTTCGCAGGTCGAGTTCGCCGACATGCAGGCCGATGCCCGGCGCCGCGACTTCACCATCAACGGCCTGTTCGAAGACCCGCTGGCCGAGGATCCCGAGCAGCGCATCATCGACCTGGTCGGCGGTCGGGCCGATCTTGAGGCCGGTCTGATCCGCGCCATCGGCGACCCGCAGCAGCGCTTCGCCGAGGACTACCTTCGCCTGCTGCGCGCGGTGCGCTTCTGCGCACGCTTCGACTTCGCCCTGGAAGCGGCCACGGAGCGGGCCATCCGCGACCTCGCCCCCCTGCTGGAGCGCATCAGCCGCGAGCGCATCGGTCAGGAACTGCGATGGATGCTCGAGCGCCGCTCTGCATCCCGAGCCGCGCAAATGGTTCAGACGCTGGGGCTCGATGCCCCCGCCTTCAACGAGCCCCACCACGACCCGCCCCTGCCCACGCTCGGGCACCTCACCGCCGAAGCGCCTTTGGCGGTGAAACTGCTGGCCTGGTCGATCGACCGCCACGCGGGCCTGGCATCTCCGGGCGACCCGCCGGCCGGCGCGATCGCCCCGGCCGGCGACCTCGATACGTGGACCGGCGCAGCGGCCGAGCCGCTCGGCAGCGCTGTGGCCATCGCCCGCGGCCGATGGCGCCGGGCGCTGTGCCTGACCAACGATGAGACCGAGTCCATCGCCAATCAGGGCCGCCTGCTGCGCGAGGCGCTGATCTGGCCGAAGGCGACCATCGCCTCGCGCAAGCGCCTGCTGGCCCATCCGGCGTGGCCGCTGACGCGGTCGCTGCTGGAGGGGCTGCGCTGGGTGGGCGCGGTAAATGAGTTGGTGAAGCAGATCGATGCCGATGCCCCCCCGCTTTTCGAAGAAGGCGTGGCCCCCCCGCCGCTGACCGGCGGCGATGACCTGATCGCCATGGGCCTGCCCCCGGGCCCGCGTTTCAAGCTGCTTCTCGATGCGGTCTACGACGAGCAGCTCGAAGGCCGCGTCCAGACCCGCCAGCAGGCCCTGGCCTGGCTCGAGGCCCACGTGTGAACCACGCCACAGGCCGCGAAATACACTGGCGGACACGCCACCCCTGGCACCCGGCGCCGCACTCACGACGATGAAAATCGGGGGGCTCACTCGCCTCTCCCGCCGGAAGAGGGGACGGGGATGAGGGCAGGTTCGGACGGGCAAAGCGATTCTTCCCTCACCCCAGCCCTCTCCCGGAGGGAGAGGGAGGCGGATTTTCAGGGCAGCCCTCGGTCACGGTTGTGGGGTTGTCGTGGCCGCGTTGAGGTATTGGAGCTGGCGGTAGAGCGTGTCGATGCGGGGCAGGGGGCTGCCGTGTTCGGCGGCGATGCGGACGGGCTGGCCGAAGATGGCCTCGACTTCCATGGGGCGGTGGTGGTCGTGATCGAGCTTCATGCTCGTGCGGTAGGGCTTCATTCGGGCGGTGTAGTCGAGCAGTCGATCGAGGAAGGCATGCTCGATGTGCCGGCCGCACGCGGCGGCGCCGGCGGCGACCTCCGGCATCAGCAGCCGGGCGAGCTCTCGCGTGGGCGGCTCGGCCATGAGCCGGTCGGTGGTGGCATCCAGCAGCACCGACAGGCCGTTGAAGGGGATGTTCCAGGCCAGCTTCTTCCAGCGGGCAAGATACAGGTCCTCGGACAACTCGACCGTGATGCCGGCGCGCTCGAAGTCGGTGCCGATGCGGCGAAGCCGCCCGCTGATGCCGCACGGGGCGCGGCCGGGGTCGTACTCGCCCAGGGTCATGTGCCCGTAGTCGAGGTGGCGGATGTGGCCGGGCCCGACCTTGTTTGAGCACAGGAAACACAACCCCCCCACCACCCGGTCATCCCCGGCCACCGCCGCGGCATCGCGGTCGACCTCGAGGCCGTTCTGAAGCACCAGCACGGTGGTATCGGGCCCCAGCAGCGGGCCAAGCAACTTCGCCAGCAGGTGATTGTGCGTGGCCTTGATGCACACCGCGGCCACATCCACCGCAGGCATGTCGGCCGGGTCTTCATGTACGTGCGGCCTGTCGATCGAGAAATCGCCCTCGATCGACTCGACCTTCAGCCCGTGGCGCTGGATGTGGCCGACATCGCTGCGCGCCAGAAAATGCACCTCGACCCCCGCGTGCGCCAGCCGCGCCCCGTAATAGCCCCCGAGGGCACCGGTGCCGAGAATGGCGTAACGTCGCGGGGGCTGGGCGGTGGACATGGGGACAGGATATCAGGTCGCCAAAGGAGCCGGCCTGCGGCGACTTGCTCGGCTCGCTCACTCGCGGCGGGCGAGAACGCATTCGAGAGCGGTGATGAGCGGGGGCAGATCGTGGACAACGCTGCCCCAGACGAGATCCCAGTCAACAACATCGTAACCATGTATCAGACGATTGCGCATGGCGATGATCTGTGCCCAGGGCACATCGGGACAGCTCCGTCGCAAGGGGGCTGAAACGCGGTTGGCCGCTTCACCGATGATCTCGAGGAGACGGGTGAGCGCAAGCTGTCTTACCCGGTCCGCGATGAACGCATCATGCGACACACCCTCAACAAGTGCCACCGCTTCCCTGGCATGAGTAAGCATGTCGTTGAGGCTGGTGCGGTCATCACGCCGCGACATAGACCGGCTCCGCTTCAGCGAGGACCTGATCACGGAACTGGGGGTTCAACCCCCTCACGGTGTGCATCTCGATGCGGCGGCCGAGCATTCGGCCAAGCTCGAACTCGATGCCCGCAAGGCGGATCAGCCCCACCAGGGCCTCGGGCTCGAACTCGACAAGCACGTCAATGTCGCTTTCCGGCCCAAAATCATCGCGAAGGATCGACCCGAACAGGCAAAGCCGCCGGATGCGGTGGCGCCTGCAGAACTCGGCGATGCGGTCGCGTGGGATTTCGATGCCGTGGTAACGCATGGCGATCGGCTCCCTGGCACATCAGGGACTATGGATATGGTATCGCCAGCCAGACGTCGGTGCGCCTCGGCGGAACACGGCAGGCCATGGTTCACCGATGGCCGCCAACGGCCTTCGGCAATTGCCGCCCCCCCGCCCCCCCTCCCCCCTGCTCGCTACACTGTCGGCCATGGAGCCGCCCATTGGGATGATCGCCGGCCTTGGCCGACTGCCCGAATTGATTGTGGAAGGGGTTCACCGGGCGGGCCGGGCGGTGGGGTGTGTGGGGCTGCGGGGCACGCACGATCCGGCACTGGCCCGGCATTGCGAGCAATACGCGGTGGCGGGCATCGCGCAGCTCGGCCGTCAGATACGGCTGTTGCGGCGATGGGGTGTACGGGAGATGATCATGGCCGGGCGGGTGGAGAAGACGCGCATCTACCAGCCGTGGCTGGTGATCCGCAACCTGCCGGACCTGCGGGCCATTCGCCTGTGGTACCGGCGCCTGCGCCACGATCGCCGCACGGATTTTCTGCTTCGTGCCGTGGCCGAGGAGTTCGCCCGCGGCGGGATCACCATGATCGACACCACCCGTTACATCCCCGAGCACGTGGCCGATGAGGGCCTGATGACCCGCACAGCGCCCAGTCCGGCCCGCCGCGCGGATATCGACTTCGCCCTGCCGATCGTGGCGAGGCTGGGTGAGTTGGACATCGGGCAGGCCATCGCCGTGCGCGACTGCGAGACGATCGCGGTCGAGGCGATCGAGGGCACCGACGCGATGATCGAGCGTGCCGGCGGCCTCTGCCGCGTGGGCGGCTGGGTGCTGGTCAAGGCCGCCAAGCCCCAGCAGGACCTGAGCCTGGATGCACCCGTGGTGGGCGTGGAGACGATCGAGCGGATGGCAGCCAGCGGCGGGGCGTGCCTGGCGCTGGAGGCCGGCCGCGTGATCATGGTCGACAAACCCGGTGTCATCGCCGCCGCCGAGCGACACCGCATCGCCATCCTCGGCGTGCGTCTGCCGCCGCCTGCCTGATAAGCGGGGCCGGGGCCGGGAGTGCGGTTTGCCGGTGGCGAGCAGCATAGGTGATGGACTGCCCCGCGGCGGGCCATGGCCCCGCGGTGGAGCCCGCAGGTGCCATGGTGACGCGTCCACAGAACGATAAACGGCTCGCGGCTGCGCGGGCGGGTACCTCCCCCGTCCCTTGGCCCAGGGGACGATTACCAGAGCGGATAAAATAAGCCAACCGCGGAGGGCCGGCGGGGACTCACAAACTGCTGTGACCGGCCCTTCGCGGTTGCTTCACTGTTTCACCGACGGGCGGAACGGTGCATCCGCTCATGTTCTGTAACAGGCCTCATTGGCGGGGCCCGTTGCCGAGCCGTCGGCTGTGCCGTTTCCGGCTGAGCACCCACGTATCGCGTGTCTTGGCGTTCAGCACCGTGCTCAACCTTACTATAACATTCACCGGAGACGTTTCAAGTGTTTCGTGCCCCCGGAAGCGCCGATTTTTCACTTTTCTGCCGGAGCCCACCGGCCCCCTTGCGGCTCTGAAAATCCGGTATTCGCCGACCCTCGCTCCCGCTCCGAAGCGCGCGGGGGCAGCATGGCCGAACACCGCGGGGACGGCGCCCCACCTGCCCCAGAAAAGGTTCCAGGACCCTTTGTTGCGACCCCTCCCTCACCCCCGCTCCCTCTTGCGGCGCGAGAGGGGAGGAAAGCCGGCCCGACTTGCGTCCGCGCGGGCGCAGCGCAGGCTCATGAGACGCTGCACTGAGCATCGCCGCAGAGCGCGCCACCAACCACGGTGGTGAACCCCGCGGATCGCCCGGACCGGCTCAGCCTTCTTCTTCATCGAGCACACGCGAAAGGCGCTCGGCGTTCTCGCGCAGCCATTGAACCTTCCGACGAACCATCTCGAGGATGCCCAGCCCTTCCATCCGGCCGAAGCTTCCGGTGGTGGCAATGGGGATGGCCGCCTCGGCGATCAGTGCCTCGATCATCAGCCAGGGCACGGTCTGCAACTCGGCCCGGGAGATCATGCAGCCGGGCACCTGATCGTAACTGCGCAGAAAGGCGGCGAAGCGCTGCTCATCGATATGAACCGGCCAGGCGGCCGGGTCATCGCCCCCGCCCAGGATTGAAAACTGAAGTGCCCCGTTGGCGATGTCGGTCACCCGCTGCTGAAGGCGGGCGGCGTCGTAGTCGATCACCGCCACCACCCGCGGGCCGCGAAAAAGCATGTTGCCCGGATGCCAGTCTGAGTGCACGATCTGCATCGGCCAGTCGGCCATGCCCAGTTCGTTGACCCGGTGGGCCGCCTCCGTGTAGGCGCGGCCGAGTTGATCGACCAGTTCGGCGGTTCTGTCGGCATGGCGCTGGTACCCGGCATCCAGCCGCGCCAGCGTCTGCGGGATGGTCTCGATCGAAGCCGACACGCTGCGGGCGGCGTGATAGCATCCGCGGGGCGGCTCCCAGTCCGGCTCGTAATCGCGAAGCAGCTTGTGAAACAGGCCCAGCACCTTGCCGCTGTCGGCGGTGGCCTCGACGGAGTTGTCGTAGCTGGTGCCCTTGATGAACTCGAAAAGCTCGTAGATGCGCCCCTTGTACTGGAGCATCGAGTTGTTGTCGCCACGCGTGCCGATGAGGTGGGGGATGGGAAACTGCCTCTCGGCCAGGTAGAGCTGCAGATGGTGGCAGAAGGCGACCTTGAAAGGGTCATCCTTGCCGCGGGCACGGCGTTTGAGAAGGAAGGTGCCCTCGGCGGAGCGGATCAGCACCTTCGGCGCTTTGCGCGAGCCGCGTGGAAACTCCTGGATGGCCTCGACCACACCGATGTCGTAGTGCGACAGCACCACGGCCAGTTCGAACACGTCGAATCGTTCCCGCCCCGCGCCCACACCGCGGGCCGAACTGACCGAACCGGTGCCCGATGCCGTACCCGGACTGCCCGCCTGCGTGCCGCTGCCTGCCAGCCCACTGGACTGGCCGGCAGCACCCGTAGCGAGCGACTGTCGCAATGGCTGGCTCATGGCTTCGGATTATACTCGGCACACTGCGGGCCGGCTCTTGATCTTACCCACCCCACGGTGCGGGCAGGGCAGGCGGGTCCAGGGCCGGTGGCCGATACGCACTGAACGGCGCAGCCGACACCATCACCGGCGGCGGGCGCATGCCGCCCCCATTGCGGAGGCCTCCATTGAAGCTGTTGATCCTCGGCGACCTGCACCTGATCGCACCCGATGACCCCGACCCGCCGCGGCGGCGCCGGCGCCACCACTTCGCGGCGGCCTGGCCCTCGTTCAAGGCCATGGCCCATCGCGTGCGCCGGGAGAAGCCCGATCTGGTCATCGCCCTGGGCGACCTGGTGGACTACTACAGCCCGGCCAACCGCGACTTTGCACTCGAACTGCTCGCCGAACTGGACGCCCCGTGGGTGACCACGCCGGGCAACCACGACCTGTCTTACCCCGCCGCCAAGGCCGCCGCCACCGGCCACTGCCCGAACGGCGGACAGGCCGCCGAGCCCGACCCCAACATCGCCGCGCGGCGGGGCTGGGCGGAGGCGGGCATCGACCTGGGCAACCGCCGCATCGACGCGGGCGACCTGCAACTGCTGCTGATGGACACCGCCGCCAGCGCCGTGACCGCGGACACCCTCGACTGGCTGGCCGCGGCCACCGATCCGCACGCACCGCAACTGCTGTTCACCCACGTGCCCGTCAACCACCCCGAGGTGGTCAGCCACATCCTCTCGGTCGACCCCGGCCGCGACCTGAACAAGTACGTGCAGCACCCGCCGATCTTCGATTCGCACCTGCGCGGCCGAATCGAGGCGGTCTTCACCGGCCACCTTCACTTTCCCGGCCTCGTCCACGTCGACGGCACGGCCATGCACATGCTGCCGTTGAGCATCACCGCCGTGGACCGCCCCTACCGCGGCCAGGGCGCAGCGACCGTGTTGCAGACCCGGGGCAGGCGATGGACCCTGCACTGCATCCGCCCCGAAGAGCCCTGAGCCGGCCGCCCGCGGCACATCATCACTCCCCGCATCCCGACATCCACGCCGATCGGCCGCAGGCATACCCTGGGACGATGCGCCCGGCCGCTCTCTTGGCGCCTGGGGCGCTGGGGTCTATGCTGAGGGTTGGCAGGGCCGTGTGCCCCTGCCGGACGCCGGGTGGTGGCGTTCACCGCGCGGCCGAGTACGCTGGTTTGCGAACCCTTCCTGTGCCGCCGCAGCGGCGGCAGAAGCTAAGGAGACTCGACGATGAACACGTGGCGACAGATGAGCGTGGCGATGGGACTGATGTGGTGTCTGGCACTGGCCGGCTGCCCGGGCGCCGAGGAGCCCCGCTACGAGGTGATGGATGAGCCGATCAACGTGGTCAAGAACATGCAGCGCGCCATCGAGCACGATGACCGCGATGCCTTCCTGGAATGCTTCGAGCCTGTCGAGGGTGATGCCCGGCAGATGATCGAGGCCATGTTCGACCTGACCAGCGCCCAGATCAAGTTCGACAAGGCCCTGCGCGAGCGCTTCGGCGATGAGGCCGTCGATGCGATGGAAGACGACATGCAAGTGTCGGGGCTGATGGCGCTGCGCGACCCGGAGGTGATCGACCAGCTCGAAGTCTCGATCGATGAAGATCGCGCCACCATCACCGGGCCGGCGATGGATCCGGACGGCACGAACCTGGTGCGGATCAACGATGAGTGGCGTCTGGCCTTGCCCGAGGAACTGGCCGAAGAGCCCGAGGAGGAACTCGAGGCGGGCATCGAGATGATGCGGGCCATGACGCGCGCCATCAATGAGACTCGCCCGGAGATCGACCGCGAAGATGCCACCATCGACAGCATCATGGAATCGCTCAACCAGCGCATGATGCAGGCGATGCTCGGCGCCAAGCCCGAGGACATGGATATGGAGATGGACATGGACCAGCCGGACTTCCAGATGGACTTCGATTGATTCACCCTCGCCCCATGACCCCATCGACCCCCAACGACAACCGGGCGCCCCCCCGCGGGGCGCCCGGTTTCTTTTCGCTCCGCTGCAAAAACCCGGCTTTCCTGCCGCCTGCGCAGCCGCCGGCCGAACGCAGCCGGACAAGGGGCACCGGCGCATCCGCACCGCTGTGATGGCAGCGCAGCAGCATGGCCCACCCCGCCCTTGCCCGCTCAGACCGGCGCGATGCACCTCTGCAACGGCCACCCGAGCAGGTACAGCTCCCCAATCCTCCACTCTTCGCGGCTTGGCGCCTTCGCGTGAGGCCTCTGAATCGCATCGCATACACCGCACCGGGCACTGACACCTTCGCGGCTCAGACCCGGTCGCGGGGATGGGCGGGGCGGTGGACCTTGAAGGCCCGGTTGCCGCGGTACTGGCCGAGGGTGCCGATGTACTTGCAGCGGCCCTCGATGCGGAGCGTCAGCGGCGCGGTGTGGGGCTTGTCGGTGAGGATCACGTCACCCACCTGGAGGTGGCGAAGCTCATCGAGCGTGATGTGGGTTTCAGCCAGCACCGCCGAGACCGTCAACCGCGCTGCATCGAGCTGCCCGGCGACGCGCTGGCGCAGGGCATCGCTGCGGCGATTGAGCTTGTACTGCTCCCAGGTCTGGTTCGACAGCTTCTCGATGACCGGCTCGATGACGTTGTAGGGCACGCAAAGGCTCATCGTGCCCGCCCGTCCGCTCATCTTCAGCTCGAAGGAGACAACGACGACCACCTCGTTGGGCGGCACGATCTGCACGAGCTGGGGATTGCTCTCGGTGTCGCGCAAAGTGAACTGCACCGGGGCGATGTGGGCCCAGGACTCGCCCAGCGAGCCCACCGCCCGGTCGAGAATCTTGTTCACCAGCCGCTGTTCGATCATCGTCAGCGGCCGCTGGGGGATGAACAGGTCGGCGTTGGAGCCGCCCAGCAGCCGGTCGATGATGGGGTAGATGATCAGCGGGCTGATCTCGAGGCAGATGCTGCCCTCCAGCGGCTCGCAGGACAGCAGGTTGAAGCTGGTGGGGTTGGGCAGGCTGTGGGTGAACTCGCTGAAGGTCATCTGCTCGATGCTGGCGACCTTGACCTCCATGATGGTGCGCAGGAAGCCGGAGAGGGCCGCGCCGTAGTTGCGGGCGAAGCCCTCGTGCAGCGACTCCAGCGCCCGCATCTGGTCCTTGCTGACGCGTTCGGGGCGTTTGAAGTCGTAGGGGCGGACCTCCACGTCATCGCGCTGGCCGGGCTGCTGGGAGAAGATCCGCGCCTCGGCCGGCGACTCATCGCCCTGCGGTCCGCCGCGTTCCACCGCCGCGAGCAGGGCATCCACTTCCGACTGATCGAGCACATCGTTGGCCATGTCACGCCTGCAAGCGGGTGCAAACCACCCTATCCTGTGTCTATCGGTCCAATGGCCCGTGGCGGATCAATCCGGCCCCGCCGCGGGGGGGCGGGGGGGGGCGCAGGGAGAGTCGCGTCATGGATGTCCAAGCCAACCTCGAACGTCTGGGCCTGGCCCTGCCGGCAGCGCCCCAACCGGCGGGTTCCTACCTGCCGGCAATGCAGAGCGGCTCGCTGCTCTTTGTCAGCGGCCAGCTTCCGATAATCGATGGCAAGCTGATGGCCGCCGGCACGGTGCCCTCGGCGGTGGACCTGGATACCGCCACCCAGGCCGCCGCGCGCTGCGCGCTCAACGCGCTGGCGATCGTGGCCGGACACCTTGGGGGCGACTGGTCGCGGCTGAGGCAGGTGGTGCGGATCGGGGTGTTCGTGGCCAGCGATGCCGGCTTCGCGCAGCAGCCGCAGGTGGCCAACGGTGCCAGCGACCTGCTGGCCCAACTGCTGGGCGAGCGAGGCCGGCACGCCCGCGCTGCGGTGGGCGCATCGGCTTTGCCCCTGGGGGCGCCGGTCGAACTGGAGATGGTGGTCGAGGTCGCCGAC
>PUMS01000364.1 GCA_003551485.1 Phycisphaeraceae bacterium
CCCCACCCCCACCCCCGCCCCCGGTTCCGGTTCCGCCACCGCCGCGCCCGCGGCGTCCGACGATGCCGACGACCCCCCGGCGACGGCCCCGGCGGCCTGAGCCTGCGCCCTTCGCCGTGCCCGGCCCCCGGCCCCTGGCCGCCCTGCCGCTGGATGCGGAACTCAGAACTCCAGGTCGGGGTCGGCCGGGTCGCTGCCGGTGGCGTGCTCGCCAAGGTCGTTCTCACCCAGCAGGGTAAAGAGGTTGCGCCGCAGCATCTGCCCGGCGAGGATCATGTCGTCGGTGTGGATGGCGATCACCGTCTTGCCCCGCGGCCGCACGAGCATGGGGTAGGCGTAGTGGATGCTCAGTTCGGCGGCCAGCAGCGTCTTGCACACCTCGGCCATCGTCTTGTGCCGGTCAACCTCGACGGCAAGCAACTCGGTTTCGCTGAAAGGGATGCCCTTGCGGTGAAGCAGCCGCGAGGCCAGCTCATAGCGGCTGGTGACCACGCGGATGACGGCATGGTCGGTGGCCTCGAGTACCGACAGCGCCGCCAGGACCAGGTGCTGGCCCTCGAACACCTCCAGCAACTCCAGCAGCTTGCCCACGCGGTTGCTCAGAAAACAACTGAACTGCGTGCAGGACGGGGGTTGGTAGCTGCGGCCTGTCAGACACTCGGTCCCACTGTCGGAAAAATCGGACATTCGTCCATCATAGGTGCCCAAACCCGCTCCGGGAAACCGCCGCAGCGCGACCCCCAGGGCAAACGCAGGTAGCGCGGGGGGGCACGCGTTTGCCCTGGCGCAACCCCCGCGAGCGGGCGCCGATCGGGTAGGCGGGCAATCCCCCTTTCGCAGGCACCGGCCGCCACCGGCGGGTCGCCCACCCGTGCCCCGACCGCCTCCCCGGCACTGGCCTTCAGTCAGCGAGTGGCACGCGAACCGCCCTGCAACCTGCGGCCTGCGACCTGGAATCTTCAGCACGCAAATGAAAGGCGTTGCCACGATTCTTGCCGTTGCCCGTGCCGGGCTTGGCGGTACACTGAGAGGGTAGAGAGCCGCGGCGGCGTCGGGTCGGCCGCGGATCGCATGGAAGGTTTCAAGGGGTTACAGGGATGGCTGCCACGTTCGTCCACCTGCATCTGCACTCGGAATACTCGCTGCTGGATGGGGGCAACCGTGTCGGGCCGCTGATTGCCCGCATCAAAGAGCTGGGCATGGATGCGGTGGCGCTGACCGACCACGGCAACCTCTTCGGTGCCGCCGAGTTCTACACCAAAGCGAAGGAAGCCGGCATCAAGCCCATCCTGGGCATCGAGGCCTACGTGGCCCCGGACGTGGGCGGCGCGCCCGGTGACCGGCGGGTGAAGGAGGCCCACGGTGTGTCCGACGGCGGCTTCCACCTGGTGCTGCTGGCCGAGAACATGCAGGGCTGGCAACACCTGCTCAAGCTCAGCTCCGATGCCTACATCAACGGCTTCTACTACAAGCCGCGAATGGACAAGTCCACCCTGGCGCAGTGGGCCGACGGCCTGATCGCCATCAACGGCCACCTCGGCTCCTCGATCGCCTGGCACCTGACGCAGTTTGCGCGAACGGGCAACCCATCCCACTACGAGAACGCCAAGGCCGAAGCGCAGTGGCATGCGCAGACCTTCGGGACCAACGAAAACGGCGAGCCGCGGTTCTACCTCGAGCTTCAGCGCCACGGCGTCGAGGAGCAGGAGCGGATCAACCCCCACATCATCCAGATCGCCAAGGAACTCGACCTGCCCCTGGTGGCCGACAACGATGCCCACTTCCTCACCGCCGAGGATCACGATGCCCACGACACGCTCATCTGCGTGTCCATGGGCAAGCTCAAGAGCGATGAGGACCGCCTTCGCTATCCGAAGCAGCTCTACGTCAAGAGCCCGCAGCAGATGGCCGGGCTTTTCGAGGATGTGCCCGAGGCCATCGAGAATACCCGCAAGATCGCCGACCGCTGCAACGTCGAGCTTGACTTCGACTCCAACCACGCACCGGTCGTCCGCATCGTCAGGACGACCGACCCCCAGCTCGAGCGCTACGGCCAGGGCGGCCTGCCCGCGGTCGGCTCGACCGAGTGGTTCAAGGCCTTCTGCGCCCAGTACGAGCTGCTGCCGTTCGATGAAAGCAAGGACACCGATTCAGCCGGGCAGCTCAAAACCCAGTGCGACCAGGCACTGCGCGAGCTGACCGAGGCGGGGCTGATCTGGCGCTACGGCGAGGATGGCATCACCGAGGATCATCGCCAGCGCCTCGAGCGCGAGCTGGGCATCCTGTCGGCCAAGGACATCAGCGCCTACTTCCTGATCGTGTGGAACTTCGTCAACGAGGCCCGCCGCCGCGGCATCCCCGCCAACGCCCGCGGCAGCGGCGTGGGCACCATGGTCGGTTACGTGCTGGGCCTTTCCAACGCGTGTCCGGTCAAGTTCGGCCTGCTGTTCGAGCGGTTCACCGATCCCGACCGCAGCGAATACCCCGACATCGACATCGACATCTGCCAGGATGGCCGCCAGCAGATCATCGAGTACGTGCGACAGAAGTACGGCTACGTGGCGCAGATCATCACCTTCGGCACGATGAAGGCGCGGGCGGCGATCCGCGACGTCGGCCGCGTGCTCGACATGCCATTGAGCGAGGTCGACCGCATCAGCAAGCTGATCGGCGATGAACTGGGCATGACGCTCGAGAAGGCGCTTGCCCGCGAGCCGGACCTCAAGGCGCTTTACGATTCGGATGCGAAGGTCAAGGCCGTCTACGACACCGCGCAGCGGCTCGAGGGCATCGCCCGACACAGCGGCGTGCACGCCGCGGGCGCCGTCATCGCCACGCAGCCGCTGGACAACATCATCCCGCTGGCCGTGAGCAAGC
>PUMS01000111.1 GCA_003551485.1 Phycisphaeraceae bacterium
AAGCTGGCCACGAACATCGTGTGGCCGCCGGCGGTACACACCACGCCCAGGATCGCCAGCCACAGGTAGTCGATCGCTGGGGGTGGCGCCGGCTCCAGAAGTACGGCCGGGCTGAGCACCACCGCCGCGACCAGCACCTGCCAGAACATCACCGGCATCGAGCCGTGGGCGTGGACCAGGCGGCGGTTGACCAGGTTCCGCACCGCGTAGAGCACCGCCGAGGCCAGGCCCCACAGCAGCCCCACCGTCTCCTCGTGGGCCACGTCGAACGCCGGCACCACCAGCGCCAGCCCCGCCAGCACCACCAGGCCGTGGAAAATCGACCAGCCCCGCAGCCGCTCGCGGAACACCAGCGGCTCCAGGAACGTCAGCATCACCGGAAAGGTGAAAAGCCCCAGCATCCCCACCGCCACACTGCCCACCCGCACCGCCTGAAAGAACGTCACCCAGTGCAGCGCCAGCAGCACGCCGCAGATGATGACCCACACCTGATCCCCCCTGCTGCCGGCCCCGGCAAAGCGAAGCCGGCGGCCCCGCCAGCGCAGGATCAGGCCCAGCACCACCGCCGCGATCGCCGACCGCCCGCAGATGGCCAGCGGCGTGCTCATGGCCATCAGCTTGCCCAGAATGCCGGAAAATGCCAGCACGAGCACGGCGACGTGTAGCTCGACATGGGCCCGATATGGTGCCATGGACGAGCATCATCGCGATTCGCCTGCCCCCGGCAACGGCGGCGTGCGACCGGGCAGCATCGTGTGCGGGCGGGTTTCTGGCACTTCAAGGGGATTTTCCGCCCGCGGATGGAGTATCTGTCTTCGGACATCCCGCCCGATTCGGCACCCCGGCCGCAACCTTTCGGCGTCTGGGCCAGTAGCCCTATGGAGTGAGCCCATGTGTGACACCCCGACCATTCCGTTGCGCCATCTCATCCCCATCCTCGCGATCCTGGTCGCGGCCCCTGTCTCGGCCAGTGAAGCCGCCAACGAAGGCGCCCCGGCAGGCGAAACCCCGGCGGCCGCCGAGAGTGACCCAGGCGGCGAGACAACGGCTGAAGGTGAAAATGGCGGCCCCGCCGCGCCCGCCGCCACGCGGCCGGCGGTGCCCACGTTGCAGCAGCGTCAGGAGATGGTGCGGCTGGGCCACATCGCCCGCGGCAACGACTGGCCGGCCGCGAAGCGGGCGCTGGAAGCGCTCGAGGACTTCGGGACCGTGGCCGAGGGCATCCGCCGCAATGCCGTGCGGCAGTGGCTGCTTGGCGACCGTCAACTCGTGGTGCGTGGCCTGCGCCTGCTGCCGGACCGCCGTCGCATCGATGCGATGCAGGAGGCGATCGATGAGCGACGGGCCGCCGCGCGGCAGATCATCCAGAACCTCGGCCGTGAGGGGGTCGAGCAGATGGCCGAGCACCGGCAGGTGCTCACGGACATGACCCGCGCCATCAACGAGTCGTACATGGTCATGGCCGCCGCGATCGAAGCCATTTCGCGTCGGCCGGCGCTGCTGGCCTGGTGGGCGCAGCTCGGGCCCGAGCAGGACCGGCTCTTTGGCAGCGAGGCCGAGGCGGCGCTGGCCGCATCCGTGACCGAGACATGGGACCTCGACGCCGAGGCCATCGCCCTGGTGACGGATTTCAACAACGGCCGGGCACCGGAGCAGGAGCCGCTCCGCGGCCTGTGGTTCTACATCGCCTGCCGAAGCATCGAGGCCCACAACCAGACGCTCAAGCCGCTGATGGACGAGCGCGAGTGGCGAAACGCCGAACTGGTCAACGCCTACCGCGAGGCACTGGGCATCCTGCCGGTCGAGCTCGATGCCAGGCTCATTCAGGCTGCGCGGCGGCACAGCCGCGAGATGCATGAGCTTCGCTACTTCGCCCACGTCTCACCCACACCCGAGAACCGCACCCACACCGCCCGGATGCGCAACGCCGGCTACCCCCGCCCCTACAGCGAGAACATCGCCCGCGGCCGGGCCGACGGCGAAGCGACCTTCCGCCAGTGGTTCAACTCACCCGGCCACCACCGCAACATGGTCAACCAGCGCTCCACCGCGCTGGGCGTGGGCCGATGGCAGACGGTGTGGACGCAGAAGTTCGGTGTCGGCCAGCGCGTGATGACGATGAATGAAGCCGAGCGGCAGGCGGTCACGGTCAACGGGCCCATCCTCGAACCCGACACCACCCCCATCCCCACCCGCCGCGCCCCCCGCATCCCCCGCCGCGGCCGCGGTGCCGAGCGGCGATAGCGTGCCCGGGGCGATGACCGCACTGCGGCGGTCCCGGGTACCACTGGTGGCTTGTCCACCAGTGCATGAGCCGTCCATCAGGGGCGCCGGGTGCCAGGTGCCCGCTGCCACGTGGTGGTGGGGCCGCTTCGCATGACCCACCCTACTTGCTTTCGGCTTCGGTTTCGCCGTCGATGTCTTCCTGGCCGGCGCGCTGGAGTTGCTCATCGGTCAGTTCCGGCTGGCCCTGGACCACGCCCCAGTAGAGCGGTTTCTCCAATTCGAGCTCGACGTCGGGAAGGCTGGCGGTGTTGAGTGCGCCGTAGCGGTCCTCGACCTGCGACCAGCTTGTCAGGCGCAGGCTGATCTGCTCGCCTTCCTCGATCGAGGCGATGGGCAGGACCTTGCGGTTGTGCATGGCCAGCACGTGGACCACGCCATCGCCCGGCCCCAGCGGGGCGCCGGCGGAGGTGAGGTCCTCGAGGTACAGCTTCATCAGGTAGTGCGGGTAGGGCGCATCTTCATCCGGCGGGTTGGACACCTGCGCCACCGTGGCGCGCACCGGCAGGTTCTGCACCCGCGGGGCCCCGGCGGGGCGTGCGGCCTGCGGGGCCGCCTCGGCGCCGGGCAGGTTGACGATGGGCCACTCACCC
>PUMS01000486.1 GCA_003551485.1 Phycisphaeraceae bacterium
AGGAGGTGCAATTCGAACTGGTGCGGCCCACGTTCATGCAGGCCGCGATGTGCGCCGACTGGGCGCGTGGCAAGTGGAGCGCGCCGCTGGAGTCCAGCGGCGGGCCGCAGTGGTGGTCCGGGGGCGGCAAGGCGCGTTTCGTCCCCGAGGTGCAGCGGAAACAGCCGGCGTTCACCTTCACGCCCGGCACGATGACGCAACTGATCTACTCCTACCTGGGCGCCGGTTTCCGCGGCTTCGGCCTTTGGTGCTGGAACCCGCGCGACGCCGGCTGGGAAGCGGGCGAGTACGCCCTGTGCGACCGCAACAACAACGTCACGCCGCGCGCCGAGCGCGTCGGGAAGATCGGCCAGGCCATGCAGCGGCTGCGGCGCGAGCTGTGGCAGGCGCACAAGGAGCCGTGGGTGGGTCTCTACCAGGACTGGGAAAACGATGCGACCTGGGCCGCCCTGGCCACGCCCGGCCGCGAGAGCTACAAGATGGACCCCATCCGCGCCCGCATCGGCGCGGCGCGTGCGCTGATCAACGCCAACGTGCCCTGGGAGCACGTCACCGGCCGCGCGCTGGCCGCCGGCCTGGCGCCGCGCTACCGCGGCATCTACCTGCCGGCGACGATCCGCCTCAGCAGCGACCTGATCGAACTGCTGACCGATTACGTCAGGCAGGGCGGCCGCGTGGTGCTGGACATGCCCGGCGCCTGGCTGGATGAGCGTGCCCACCTGGTGGACACCAGTGAAGGCTCGGGCTTCGAGCAACTCTTCGGCGCTGTGCTGCACGAGTACGGCTACGCCAACAACATTCCCCACCGCCTCGATGGTGAGGCGATGCCCGGCTTCACCGCCGTGCTCACCCCCACTTCGGCCCGCACGCTGGCCGGCTACGACACCGGCGGCGCTGCCATCACCGAGAATGCCCTTGGCAGCGGCACGGCGGTGATTCTCGGCGCTCAGGCCTCGCTGGCGTGCATGAAGCCGGGCAACACCGCCATGGAAAGGCTGCTGGTCGAGACGGCCCGGGGCAGCCACGAGGTGCCGTTTACCTGTCATCAGGCCATCGTCTACCGCCTGGCTGCTCCCGCCGCGGACCACTACTTCCTGATCAACGATGGCGCCGAGCAGACCGCCGCGCTCGACGTCCACGCCTGGAGCTACCAAAGCGCCGCCGACGCCGTGACGGGCGAGCCGGTCGACCTGGGCGCCATCGAACTCGAAGCCCACGGCGGCCGCTGGGTACGCTGCCAGAAGTGAAGATCGGTAAGTTGCAGGGTGGGTAGAGCGAGGTCCGCCGGGCGACGGCTTCGACAGCGCTCCGCGCTAAACCCACCACTTACGATCCCACATCCCCTTGATCGCCGCGACGTCCAGGCAACGTCACCAGCAGTGGCCCATTGCCGCGGTCGACCGGTACCGGCACTCGCCAGATTACCTGGAACCTGCCGCCAGCCGCCCCATGTGACCGCTCTGGTAATCGGCGATCGCCTGGCGCAACTCATCGGTCGTGTTCATCACAAACGGACCCTGGGCGGCGACCGGTTCATCAATCGGTTCGCCACTGAGCAGCAGCAACGCGGCGCCCTGGTCGCCGGCCCGCAGGTCCACGCCGTCGCCGCAGCGGTTGAGCAGAGCGCACTGATGTGGATGCATGGCCGTGCCACCGACATGCGCGCCGCCGCGCAGTAGCAGCACAATAGTGTTGTGGCCCTCGGCTACGGGCAGGTTCGCCCTGGCGGTGGGGTGCAACTGCACATCCCACAGGTTCATCGGTGTCACGGTCCTGGCCGGGCCGTGGACACCGGCCAGCGTACCGGCGATCACGCGCACCCGGCCCGCCTCGCCCGGTAGCGTCGTGCTTCGAATCGCGCCGGCGGAAATGTCCTGGTAGCGCGGTTCGGCCATCTTCTGGTGGGCCGGCAGGTTGACCCACAACTGGACCATTTCGAGCGTGCCGCCGTTGCGTGTGAATTCGGCGCTGTGCTTTTCTTCATGCACCAGGCCGCGGGCGGCGGTCATCCACTGCACGTCACCGGGGCCGACTTTGCCGCTGGTGCCGGCCGAATCGCGATGCTCCAACTCGCCCTGGTAGACGATGGTGACGGTCTCAAAACCGCGATGCGGATGCTCATCGACGCCGCGCGGCCGGCCGCTTGGATCCGGCGCAAACGAATGCGGCCCGGCATAGTCCAGCAGCAGGAAAGGGCTGATCGCAACGGGGTCCTGTGCATGGGCCGAGAACACCGTTCGCACGGGAAAGCCGTCGCCCACCCAGTGCGGCGATGGGGCGGGGAGCAGTTGAACCACGTCTTTGATGGTCGTCATCCTGCCTTCCTTTCGAGCAGATCGAGTTGCAGCGGTCGGGGGCGGGTGATCGACCCGCCGCGGCCGGCGGATCATTGCCTGGCGCTGTAGCTGGTGATGAGGTTTCGGTAAGCGGGCAGATGATTGGAGAACAGCGTGCCCAGCCCCTCGACGTCGTTGCGCCAGTCACGGTGCAGTTCACATGCAACCCCGAACCACGTCATCATCTGCGCCCCGGCGGCCTGCATGCGCAGCCAGGCGGTCTCGCGGGTGGTGTGGTTGAACGTGCCCGAGGCGTCGGTCACGACGAAGACCTCATAGCCGGCCTCCAGCGCCGACAGGGCGGGAAACGCCACGCAGACCTCGGTGACGACGCCGGCGATGATGAGTTGCTTCCTGCCGGTGGCCTCGACCGCTTTCACGAAATCCTCGTTGTCCCAGGCATTGATCTGACCCGGCCGGGCGATGTACGGGGCGTCGGGAAACAGTTGCTTGAGTTCGGGCACCAGCGGGCCGTTGGGGCCGTCTTCGAAGCTGGTCGTCAGGATCGTGGGCAGTTGGAAATACTTCGCGG
>PUMS01000209.1 GCA_003551485.1 Phycisphaeraceae bacterium
CCCCGACACACCCGACACTCCCGCCACCGCGGCCACCAACGCCATCCCCGACATCCACATGCTCACCGACCCCACCCCCCTCCAGCAGCACGCCCTGGACCTGCTGGAGGTCACCGCGAGCCTGTAGCCAGAACCGCGCATTTCTTCACGCCCCTCCGGGCGATGGAAAAACCTTGTTTTTATGCGGTATTCTCGATGTCAGAGGGTCTCAGCACAGGGGGTAAGTATGGGCTAAACCCACCATGAACCGTGACGTGCTCGGCGGGCATCGGACCTCCCCCACCGAGTCAGCAGAGCCGGGAAAGCAATGGCGGTATCTCCCGCAGGTCGTGGTGGCCTTGTAAAGCAGCAGCGCGGGTCGTGCTTGCACAGCACATTGGTGGGTTTCGCTCGCAAAGCCTCGCTCTACCCACCCTACGGCCTTCTCTCTTTCGGGGGCGCGATTTTCAGGGCAGGGCAACCGCCGTTCACTTCAGCCGCGGCTGCATCACGAGGTTGTCGCGGTGGATGACTTCGGCGAAGGCGGGGCGGCCGAGGATTTTTTCAAACTGGTTGGAGCGTTTGCCCCTGATCAGCGACAGGTCGGCGCTGTTGTAGTTGGTCAAACCGCGGCCCAGTTCCCGGCCCTGGGCATCTTCGATGCGGATCACATCGCCGCGGTCGAAGCGGCCGTGTACGCTGGCGATGCCGCTGGCCAGCAGGCTCTTGTGGCGCTGAACCAGGGCGTTGACGGCGCCTTCATCGATCCGCACCGCGCCGGCGGGGCGGCGGGTCATGCCGATCCAGCGCTTGCGGCTGTCGAGCTTTCGCGCGGCGGGGACGAAGGCCGTGCCCAGCTTCTCACCGGCCACCAGCCGCAGCAGCACATCCGCCTCGCGGCCATCGGCGATGATGACCATCTCGCCGGCATCGGTGGCCATCCGGGCGGCCTCGAGCTTGCTCTGGATGCCGCCGGTACCCAGTTCACTCACATCCTGCCGCCCGTAACGCATCGCATCGCGGGCATCCTCGACCAGCTCGATGGTGCGGCCCTCGTGGTCGAGCAGGCCGGGCACGGTGGTCAGCAGGATCAGCGCATCGGCACGCAGCAGGTTGGTCAGCATGGCCGCGAGGGCATCGTTGTCGCCGAAGCGAAGCTCATCGGTGGCGACAGTGTCGTTTTCGTTGATGATCGGCAGGCACTTGAACGCGTGCAGCCGGGAGATGCAGTTGCGGATGTTGAGAAAACGCGTGCGGTTGTCGAAGTCGCCGCGGGTGAGCAGGAGCTGGGCGACCTCGATGCCGTGAGGGGCGAAGGCCTCGGCCATGAGGCTCATCAGCCCGCGCTGTCCCACGGCGGCCACGGCCTGCTGATCGGCTACGTCCCGCGGGCGACGGGGCAGGCCCAGCATCGCGCAGCCGGCGCCGATGGCCCCACTGCTGACCAGCAGCAGTTCGATGCCCCTTGTGCGAAGCTCGGCCACCTGCGCGGCGATGCGGGCGAGCAGGTCGCGGTCCAGGCCGCCGCCGGGTGCGGTGAGCACCTGCGTCCCCAGCTTCACGACGAGTTGCCGGGCGGTGGGGAGGCAGTTGCGGCGAAGGTGGGTCGAGGGCATGACGGTGAGCGTTCCGGCGCGGGTGCGGCGTGGGACTGACTGTGCGGCATGTGGGCCATGAGCAACCGGGCCGTTCGCCCGGTGGCGCCCTGCCGCGACAGGATAACCTCACGGCCGCGCCGGGCCAGTTCGCCCGCCGCGGCCGGGTCGGCCAGCAGGCGTGCGGCTTCAGCGCCGGGCTGGTCGGTGACGATCAGGCCGCCGGCCTGGCCGAAGGCCTCGACGGTGTCGGCGAAGTCGCCGTGATGCGGGCCGATGATCGTGGGCTTGCCCAGGGCGATCGGCTCGGTGACGTTCGAGCCGTAGAGGCCCAGGAAGCTGCGGCCGACGATGGCCACGTCCGCCAGGGCGTAGGCCCGCATCAACTCGCCCATGGTGTCCAGCAGGAACAGGCGCTGTCCATCGGGCCGGCGGATCGTGCCGTCGGGACAGGCCGATCGCCGCACAATGCCCGGCGCCAGGCCCGCCACCTCGCTGAAGCGCTGCGGCCGCCGCGGGGCGATCAGAAGCTGGGCCTCGGGCGGGCAGGTGTCGATCAGCATCCGCTCCTCGCCCGGCCCGGTCGAGCCGGCGACGATCAGCGGGCGGTGGCGGTCGATGCCCATGGCACGGGCCAACGCATCGGCGCCGGGCACGTGGTCGGTGATGGTGGCGCTGTCCCACTTGAGCGAGTCGGTGACATGGATACGGTCGGAGGGCACCCCCACGGCGATGAAGCGCTCGGCGATCGGCTGCGTCTGGGCGCCGATGAAGCTGAGGCGGGCGAACATCGGCCGCAGCAGGGGGGCCAGGCGGCGGTAGCCGCGGAAGCTGCGCTCGCTCAAACGACCGTTGATGACGCCGATGGGTATCCCGCGGCGGGCGCACTGCTCGGTGAAGTTGGGCCAGACCTCGAGCTCGACCAGGGCCACCAGGTCCGGCCGCACCGCATCCAGAAATCGCCGGACACAGAGCGAGAAGTCGTAAGGGAAGCGCACCACCGGCGTGGCCGGCTCGTGGAGCTGGCGGGCACGGGCCAGGCCAGTGTCGGTACTGGCCGAGACGATGATCCGCCAGCCGCGCCCGGCGGGGTCGGCATCGCGGGTCAGTTGCTCAAGCCGGCCGACCAGGGCGGCCACCCCTTCCTGGTGATCGGCGAGCACGGCCAGGGCCGCACCGCCGCCTGGACGAGCGACATCGGTCCGCACTGGCTGCCCCAGGCGGTGCTCGACTGGCCCGGCTTCGTGCCGCTGTGGCACAACCTGCTGGGCTGGCTGACCCGCGCGAGCTGAC
>PUMS01000323.1 GCA_003551485.1 Phycisphaeraceae bacterium
CCAGCTATTCGAGCTGCCCTACATCATGCTCGGGCAGTCCTCCGGGCCGGATCAGGCGGGTCTGACGGTGGTGATGTATCTGTACCTCAAGGGCTTCGAGGCCGGCGACCTGGGCTATGCCTCAGCGGTGGGCTGGGTGCTGGTCCTGGGCGTGATGGCCCTGGCCCTGGCCCAGCTCTGGCTCAGCGGCAGCTTCAGGAAGGAGCGGTGAGCGGATGACAGTTACCAGTCACAAGGATCCCGGCCGCACCCCGGCACGGCGCTCGCGGCACGTTCGGCCGCTGTGGCGGCACCGCGTGCGTGATGATCTGGCCCTGTTCGGGGTGCACCTGCTCCTGCTGGTCCTTGCCGCGGCCACGCTGATCCCGCTGGTGTGGCTGCTGGCCGGCTCGCTCAAGCAGGAGGATGAGCTGTTCCGGTACATGTTCTTCCCGCCGCCGGTGCAACTGACACTGGAGAACTTCGGCAAGCTCTTCGATGAGATTCCCTTCTTCCGCATCGCGGCCAACAGCCTCTTCGTGGCCGGGGCCACGGTGATCCTTCAGCTTCTATTCAGCTCGCTGGGCGGCTTCGCCCTGGCCAAGTACGAGTTCGCGGGCAAGCGCGTGATCATGATGCTCATGCTGCTGACGATGATGATCCCCGCCCAGGTGCTGCTGGCGCCGTTGTATGAGCTGATCCAGCACATGGGGCTGATCGACACCCTCGCCGGGCTGATCGTGCCCAGCATCGTCAGCGTCTTCGGCATGTTCCTGTTCCGCCAGTCGATGATGCACATTCCCGACGAGTTGCTCCAGGCCGGCCGCGTCGACGGTTGCAGCGAGCTTCGGCTCTACTGGAGCATCGCCCTGCCGGTGTCGCGGCCGATGGTGGGCGCGTTCTGCCTGATCGCGTTCATGGCCAACTGGAACAGCTTCCTGTGGCCGCAGATCATCCTCCAGAGCCAACACAACTTCACCCTGCCCATCGCCCTGACCCAGCAGGTGGGGCTGTACGAGCAGAACTACGGCGTGATGCTCGCTGGCACGCTGCTTTCGATCCTGCCGGTGATGGCCCTGTTCCTGCTGCTTCAGCGCGAGTTCATCGCCGGCCTGACCAGCGGCGCGGTCAAGGGCTGAGCGGTCGGGTGCCACTGGTGGCTTGTCCACCGGTACGTCGATCGCGGGGTGGGTAGAGCAAGGCCTTGCGGGCCAAACCCACCGATGCCGGGCACCCGACGGGGCGATGGCCGGCTGTGCCGCGCCGGGGACCTGCCGGGTGAGGATGGACCGCTCCGCGTGAACCCCGTTTCCTCTTCTGGCCCGGCACGTTCGGATACGAAGCATCGTGCTGCCACGCGCACGTTCCCATCGGCGTCAGCCTGATCGGGACTTCGCTTGCGTTCGGCTCCACGCTTGGTCCCGCGGCTTGCACCCCATTTGGCCTTGCGGAAGAGATGGCGGTGTTCGCCTTCATCTCGTGCAGTTGCCCCCGGCTCGTGGTTGCCGGTGACAAGCCCCGCGGGGGAGTTCAATCCCCAGCGTTCTATCCACGCCCAGCGCACGTGGGGCCGCCCCGCTCGAACCACCCCACCGGTTACGTGCCGGCCGTGGCGGGTTCCTCTCGGGCCTGCGGTTGGCCGAACGCCACGCGGGCGGCCTCGGCGCGGAAACGCTCGTGCAACCGGCGGTAGAGGTGGTGGCGGTCGGCATCGGGGGTAACGGCCCGTCCGATGGGCAGTTGGGCCGGCCATGAACGGGCGGTGCCGGTTCCGGTCACGGCGCTGTGGGCGAGCATCGCGGCGCCGTAGGCCGAGGCATCCGCGGCCTCGACCGGCTCGAGGACCTTGCCCAGCACATCGGCCAGGATCGTCAGCCATACGGGGTGGCGCGTGATCGAGCCGGTCACCCGCAGGGTTCGCGTCCCGCGGGGCACCGCCGGCCGCAGTGCCTGCCACACGTCGGCCAGGCAGAAGGCCACCGCCTCGAGCCCCGCCCGCGCCAGGTGACGGGGCCCGTGGTTCAGATGCAGGCCCACTACCGCCGCGGATGCACGCGGCTGCCAGTGCGGGTTGCGCTCGCCGGTGAGGTAGGGCAGCAGCAGCGCACCTTCACTGCCCGGGCCGACCGTCGCGGCCATCTCGAAGATGCGGCCGTAGCCTTCGCCCGCGGGCCCGCTGTCCAAGCCCAGCAGGCCCACCAGCCACTGGATCATCAGCCCGGCATTGTTGATCGCACCGCCGGCGAGGCAGGGACTGGGCCAGCCCCGGTAACACCAGGTACGCGCCTGGGCATCGAGCCAGGGACCGCTGAGGTTGACCCGGATCGCCCCGCTGGTGCCGACGTTGACCACCACCTGCCCGGCGCGCAGGGCGCCGGCCCCTGCGTTGGATAGCGCCCCACCGCTGGCGCCGGCGACGATGGGCACCTCGGCGGGCAGGCCGGTCTGCTCCGCAGCGCGCCCGTCGAGCGGCCCGACCACGTCCCCGCAGTCGGCAAGCTCGCAGAGTCGAGCCGGTTCCAGACGGCACAGGCACAGGGCCGCCCGGTCCCAGTCGCCGGTGGCCAGATCGAGCAGGCCCGTGGATGAGGCCAGCGACCGGTCGGTGACCCAGCGGCCGGTCAGGTGGAAAAGCAGCAGGTCTTTGATCGCCACGAAGCGGGCAGCGCGGCGGAAGACGCCCGGCCGGGTCGACGCCAGCCAACGCAGCCGGGCGGGGTGGTAGATCGCGGCGGGACGGCAGCCGGTTTGGTGGTACAGCTCATGGGCACACGGGTCGGCCGCCAGGGCATCGGCGAAGTCGGCCGCGCGGGTATCGGCCCAGGTTGTGGCCGGTGCGAGGGCTCGCCCGCGACCATCGACCGCCACGAGCGTATGCATCGCCCCG
>PUMS01000223.1 GCA_003551485.1 Phycisphaeraceae bacterium
AGGCGTCCGGGCTCTTACTCCCCTCTCCCCCCGGGAGAGGGGCCGGGAGTGAGGGCCGATTCGGACGGGCTTTGGGGATTTCCCCTCACCCCAGCCCTCTCCCGGAGGGAGAGGGGGCCGGAGGGAGCCGGATTCTCAGGGTTACTGCGGGTTCGCCCTCGCTTGACCCGCTCTACCGCCGCTCAGCCCAGCTCGCGTTGCTGGAAGAGGGCGATGGCCAGGGTCAGGGCCGCGGCGGTGAGGCAGGCGGCGTAGGCCGCAGCGCCGGCGAGGTAGCCGGTCGTGATGGTCTGCTCCTGCACCAGCGCCTCGCCCGGCCACAGCAGTTGCAGGTTCGGAAGCCCGTAGACCAGCCAGCCAAACTCGCCGGCCTCGGCCGCGGCAGCGCCGGTGAGGTGATGGTGGATCACCCCGATCACCACCACGCCCAGCGTCACCGACAGCGTCATCACCTGCGTCAGACGCGTCGACGCGGCGATGGCCACGGCCGTGAGGAAGACCAGCGCCAGCAGCACCATCGCCAGGGCGATGGGCACCTGACCCTCGCGCATCATGCCCGCAGCGCCCAGCTCGACCAGCGGCGACTGAAACTCAAAGCCGTCGGCCACGAACAGCGTCAGCATCACCGCCACGGTCAGCCCCACCGCCAGCAGGCGCATCAGCGTCGAGGTGAACACCCACTGGTACATGTAGTTGCCCCAGGCCGCCACCAGCAACCCCACCAGCACAGCGCTGAGCCCGAAAAGCACCACCACCCAGTCGACCGTGTGCGCGGCGGTGCTCATCACACCGTGGCGCACCGCCAGCAGCAGCACCATGCTCACGGTCCACACCGCCATGGCCATCGCCAGGGCCACGCCCAGGAACTTGCCCAGGATGAACAGCGGCCGAGCCACCGGCTTGCTCAACACCGCCAGCACCGTGCGGTTGTCGATCTCGCGGCTGAGCACGCCCGTGGCGGTGAACGCCGCCAGCAGCACCCCCACCATGAACACCCAGCTCACGCCCAGTTCCAGCAGGAACCGGTCGTCATCCTCCATGGTGTAGGCCGACAGCGACGGCATCAGCACCATGCCCAGGCAGCCGGCGAGCACGAGCACGGTGTAGACCGGCTGGCGGATGCTCTCGAGGAAGGTGTTGCGGGTCAATGTCAACAGGGGGTAGATCATCGGCTGGCGGGTCCATGGTCGGGGCAACGGGCGCCGGGCGGCGAAGCCGCCGGGGCCAGTGGCATGATACGCAGGCGGGTCGAACGCGGCCCGGCGGCGAGGACGACCGGGACAGGGGGTGCCGTTGGTGGCTTGTCCACCCATGCCGGTGATGCACGCGGATGCCACTGGCCGGCAAGCAGCCGGTGGCACCCAAGTGGGGGGAGTGATGGCTTCATGAGGATGTTACGAACATGACACAAGAGCGGATCAATGCCGACCAGCAGACTTACGCCCGCGGCGTGAACGCGGCGATTCTGGGCCTGTCGGTCCAGGGCGTGCTGGCGCTGGGCGCCATCCCCCTGGCGATGTGGACCCAGAGCCCGGCGGTCTGGTCGGCGATGTGGTATCTGATCATCGGCATCCCGGTGTGGCTGATCCTGCTGGCGGTCTACCACCAGCATCGACTCGAGCGCATCGAAGCGCTCGAGGCCGAACAGCTCGCCCAGCAGCAGGCCAAGGCGAAGATATTCCAGACCGAGGCCGATGAACTGGCCGCGGCCCGCCGGCGGCTGCACGCGCTTCAGAAGTGGGGGCTGGGCGCCGTCGGCGTCTTTACCGCCGTGATGCTGCTGGGCATCGGTGCCTGGCAGCTCTGGCTGCGCATGGGCCAGGTGGGCCAGGTCACGCGGGATGGGGCCAGCACCCTGCTTTACGATGAGGCCATCGCCGCACACGCCAGCGCTCTGGTGCTGCTGGCGGTGGCGGGTGTGATGACCTTCATCCTTTTCGCCACGGCCCGCTACGTGGCGGGCATGACCCGGGTCAAGCCCTGGCAGCTTCTGCGCGGCGGTTCGGGCGTGCTGATGGGCAACTGCCTGGTGATGCTGCTGATCTTCATCGGCGCGGTGGCCGCGCACCTGGGCGAGGTGCGGGTGCTGGCGTGGATGGGCCTGGCCGCGGCGGCGCTGCTGACGGTGCTGGGTGTGGAGACCATCATCGCCTTCCTGGCCAATGCCTACCGCCCGCGCGTGGCCGGTGAGGTGCCCCGGCCGGCGTTCGACAGCCGCATCCTCAGCTTCCTGACCAGCCCCGAGTCGCTGGGCCGGATCATCAGCGAAACACTCAATTACCAGTTCGGCTTCGAGGTCTCGCGAAGCTGGTTCTATCAGTTGCTGGGCCGGGCGCTGACGCCGCTGTGCATCTTCGCCCTGCTGGTGCTGGCCGGGATCAGCTCGGTGGTGATCGTGCAGCCCAACGAGCGCGCGGTGATCACCCGCCTCGGCCAGATCGCTCAGACCGCCGGGCCGGGCCTGCACCTGAAGTGGCCCTGGCCGGTGGGCCGGGTCGAGCTCTACCCGGTGGGCGAGGTGCGCGAGATGTACATCGGGGCCAGGCCGATCTTCGAAACGCCCGAGGGCGAGCCGGTGGCGAGGCTGTGGACCAACGTGCATGTGGCCGAAGGCCACGAGGAACGCCTGCTGGGCGCAGCGCCCACCGCGCTGGTCGATCCGGGCCAGCGCGATGAGGCGGTCGAACCCGAGGCCGCCGGCTGGTCGCTGGTGGCCTCCGGCGCGGTGGTGCATTACCAGATCGACGACCTCGACGCCTACATCCGCAGCGCGCAGGACCCCGAGCGCCTGCTCGAACTGGTTGCGGAAAACCGTATCACCGAATACTTCGCCAGGCACGATGTGGACTACCTGGTCACCGAGGGC
>PUMS01000137.1 GCA_003551485.1 Phycisphaeraceae bacterium
ACACGGAAGCCGATCCGCCGGACATCCGCGACTACACCGCCGCCGCCCTGCAACTGACCACCGCCGCCGAGCGGATCAACGAGACGTTCACGTCGTTGAACGCGCTGCTGAGCTCGCCGGAGTGGGCTGGTCGGATTCAGGAAGTGAATGAACTGGCCGATGGGCGGATCGTCATGGTCGCCGATCAGAGCAGGGGGGTGCTCAATGCACTGTTCTGGCGCGCCTGCGCGCTGCTGGGTGTCCTGCTCGCCATGCTCGTCCTGTACCGCCTGATCTGCCTGATGTTGAGCAGGCGTCTTGAACGGCCAGGCGGGCAGGCTCAGAGGCGCCACGTCACGGGCGCGCCCGCCGAGGCAGCGCCGCACGCGGGCTCCGGCCCGGATCAGACCGCATCACCGGGCGGGCGCGCGACGCCCCTGCTTCACCCGTGGCACCCGCCCGGACCTCGTCCGATTGATACGTCGCCACCGATTGAACAGGCAACCAGCGCCACCCGTGGCGTTCACGATGGGCGCCGGTTGTCCAGACCGACTGAACTGAAAGGAACCTGACCATGCTCTGGGCACTCGTTGTCGTGCTGTTGATCTTGTGGCTCGCTGGACTGCTTACGCAATACACCATGGGCGGGGTGATCCACATCCTGCTGGTGGTGGCCCTGATCGTCCTGATCGTCCGCCTGTTTCAGGGAGGTCGCGCCGTGGCGTAGGCCTGTGACTCGTGATCGTGACGCGGCCGCCCGGAGGAGGGCGGCCGACGTCAGCCATGCAACCCATGCCATCACGCTTTGAAAGGAGATTCACATGGGACTCATTCTGCTCATCATTGTGGTGCTGTTGCTGATCGGCGTTCTGCCCAACTGGGGCTACAGCCGCGACTGGGGCTATGGGCCGACAGGGGGCCTGGGGCTGGTGCTGCTGATCCTGGTCGTGCTGCTGATCGCGGGGGTTTTGCCACTCGGGTTCTGAGTCGTTGCGTTGTGGCATGAAGCACCACATTGGCGCGGCGAGACGGGGCGGAGGGAAGAGAAGCGCGGCAAGGCCGTCCGCCGACCGAGGAGCGGTCGCGGGCACGTAGCACCCCTTTACGAAAGGTGTATCCCATGAATCCTCCACGTATGATCGGTATCGTGCTCCTGGTGGCCGGTGTCATTCTGTTCATCGTCGGGCTCAATGCATCGGATTCGCTTGCGGATCAGTGGAGCAACTTCTTCACTGGAACGTTCACGGATCGGACCATGTGGTACCTCATCGGAGGTGCCGTGATGGCGGCAGGCGGCATGGCGATGGTCATGTTTGGCGGCCGCTGGGGTCGAGAGTAAATCGCGCGGCCATCGCCCGGTGGCGCGGGAACAGTCGACGATGCGCTCGATCCCCCTTGCGCGACCGGTACGGACAGTCCCGGCCACCGGGGCATCATCCATGACTGGAGCGACCCCCTGGGCATTGTGCCCATGATCGATGTGTCAGGTGGTCGAGCCGACGAACCAACAGGGTCCTGAACGTATGCGCAGCGAAATGCAGAAGTATTGGCGGCCGCAGGGACAATGCAGTGCTCGGCCGGCACCGCCCGGATTTGAAGCGGCATTGGCCCGGTTCGTGAGCCGGTTGCGGTTCGATGCGGATGCGGCACGGTCACGGGATGGGGAGGAGCTGCACTTCGAGGACCATCGCCTGGCAGTGATGCTGTGTTACTTCGTGCGGCCCCACCGGCCGCCGGAGCCTTCCACCACCGGTGTCGTGACCGTTCATGTACGGTACGGTTCACTCCGGATGACCGTTGATGGTCAGGTTCATGAGCTTCGTGGCGGCCAGATGCTGGTGTTGGCCCCGGCGTTGAAACACACTGGAATAGGCGGCCTCGAAGGTGCGATGCGACTGAATGTGATCCTGGTCGAGGATGGTACGTGTGAGGCAGAGGAAGCAGCCTGTGAACGGCACGATGAGCAGGAGAATGATGAAGCAGAGGGGCCCGGCAGGCGCAGCGCCCAGGCGTGAAGTCGCGCGCACGCAGATGGCGGCGGCTCACCGCGTGAGCTCGAACACCTGCCGTGAAACAGGTTACACTCCGGTTTTTGCCGGACTGCCGCACTGGTGTCCGGCGGCATGGTTCAAGCGTATCGAAGGTTCCGGCCAACGCCCGGATGTCCTCCCGGTGATTGACCCCACTGGGAAGGACATGCGATGAACGTCTCATCAACTCGAATGGGCGATGTTCCTCACTATCTCTCGGGCCATGAGCAGGCGTTCGCCGATGACCCGCGCAGCGCGGCGATCGCCTGGTTCCGCCAGGCCCGTTACGGGCTGTTTTTGCACTACGGCCTCTACTCGCTGCTGGGCCGCCACGAGTGGGTGCAGTATCGCGAGATGATCCGCCCCGGCGACTATGCCCAGCTCGCCCACTTCTTCAAGGCCGAGCGCTTCGACGCCGCGGCGATCTGTGACTTCGCCCTGGAATGCCGCATGCGCTACATCAACCTCACCACGCGGCATCACGATGGCTTCTGCCTGTGGGACACGAAGCAGACCACCTTCAACTGCGTCGCGCAGGCCCCCTGCGGCCGCGACCTGGTGGGCGAGCTGGCCGAAGCCTGCGCATCGCGGGGGCTTGGGCTGTTTCTCTACTACTCCCACGGCCGGGACTGGAAACACCCCCACGCGCCAGACAACGACCGTTTCGGCGGCAGCGCCCGGCCGCCATACGATCCGCCCGAGCGCACCTACGCCACGGCACCTGCCCACGACCTGCAGCGCTATCTCGATTTCATGGCGGCACAGATCGAGGAGCTGCTGACCGGCTACGGACCCATCGCGGGCATCTGGCTCGATGGCATCGGCGTGCCCCTGCACCCGCGCAACG
>PUMS01000328.1 GCA_003551485.1 Phycisphaeraceae bacterium
GCTTTCACCCTTGACCCACATGCGGTCGCGGCTGCGCGAGTAGAAGGTGGCCTTGCCGCTCCGCAGCGTCTGCCCCAGCGCGGCCTGGTTCATCCACGCCATCATGAGCACCTCGCCGCTGGCGGCATCCTGCACGATGGCGGGGATCAGCCCCTGGTCGTTGAATTGCACCTGGAGCGTGTCGCTGTCTTCGAGTCTGCTCTGGGCCATGGCGGGTCCCTCACGGGCTGGGAAAAGTGGCGAGTATAACAGAGGCGCTCTCCCCGGGGAGCAGATGCGGGCGCGACCTCTTGATCTACATCCCCAGGAACGTGCGCCCACAACGGGGGCATGGTGGACTGTAACCGGTGAGACCGGCCCATCCCCCCTCACATCTGCCGGTCCAGCAGGCGGTACCCGATGGCCTCGGCCACATGGTGGAGTTGGATCTGCTCGACGCCCTCGAGGTCGGCGATGGTGCGGGAGACGCGGCGGACTTTGTCGTAGGCGCGGGCGGAGAGGCCCAGTTCGGTCATGGCCTGGCGCAGCAGTTCGCGGGCCGGTTCATCCAGGGGGGCGAGCTTGTCGAGTTGGCGGCCGGTGAGGGCGGCGTTGGGGACGGTGCTGGTGCCGTTGCGCTGGGCCTGCGCCCGCCGCGCGGACTCCACCTGCTGGCGCATCTGGGCGGAACTGGTGCCGGTGGTGGTCGCGGCGAGCTGGCGGTAGGCCACGGCGGGGACCTCGACGTGGATGTCGATGCGGTCGATCAGCGGGCCGCTGAGGCGGGAGAGGTACTTGTCCATCTGCCGCTGGCCGGCCTCATCGTCGCTCTTGCGGCCCTTGGGCGTAGGGTTGAGCGCCACCACAAGCATGAAGCGGGCGGGGAAGCGGATCGAGCTGTGCACGCGGGCGACGGTCACTTGACCATCCTCCAGCGGCTGGCGCAGCGTCTCGAGCACGGCGCGGGGAAACTCGGGCAACTCATCGAGAAACAGCACCCCGTGATGGGCCAGGCTCACCTCGCCCGGCTTGGGGATGCTGCCGCCGCCGATCAGGGCCACCGCGCTGGCGGTGTGGTGCGGGCTCCGCACGGGCCGGCGGGTCATCAGCGGCTGGCCGCGTGGGATCTGGCCGACGCTGGAGTAGACCCGCGTGACCTCGAGCGCCTCCTCGCGCGATAGAAGCGGCAGGATGCCGGGCAGGGCCTTGGCCATGAGCGTCTTGCCGGTGCCCTGGGGGCCGATCATGAGCAGGTTGTGGGCGCCCGCGGCGGCGATGAGCACGGCGCGCTTGGCCGCTTCCTGGCCCTTGACATCGGCGAAGTCGACGTCGGGCGCATCGCGGCGGAGCAGGGCGTCTACGTCGACCTCGGGCTGGGGCTCGATCTCGTACTGCTCGTTGAGAAAGCCCACGACGCTGGCGAGGGTGTCGGCGGGATAGACGGTCACACCGCCGACGGCGGCGGCCTCATCGGCATTGTCCACGGGCACGACCACGCCCTCGGCGCCGGCCCTGGCCGCGAGCATCGAGAGGTTGATCGCGCCCTGTATCGGCCGCAGGCGGCCGTCGAGCGACAGTTCACCGGCGAAGAGCATGCGGCGGTGCCGGCGGGTCTGGATGACGTTGGAGGCCAGCAGCAGGCCCACGGCGATGGGCAGGTCGAAGATGGGCCCTTCCTTGCGGATGTCGGCCGGTGCGAGGTTGACCAGCAGGCGGGCCATGGGGAAGGGAAAGCCGCTGTTGACCATGGCCGAGCGGACGCGCTCGGTGGACTCTTTCACGGCGGCGTCGGGCAGGCCGACGATGGTGGTCTTGGGCAGGCCCTGCTCGGCGACATCGACCTCGACCTCGCATGGGATCGGGTCGATGCCCTGAAGCACGAAGCTGTGCACCTGCGCCAGCATGGACCGGAGTTTATATCACCCGCCGCGGGGGGCAAACCGGCGGGCAACCGCTCGCTGGCTTCCTCCGGCCCGACGGCGGCGAAGGGAGCCGCGTCGAACCGCAGCCGGGCGGAGGCCCGGCTGGTGAGGGAAGGCCCGCAGCGCTGGCATCGGCGGTGGCGGCGGGCTAGAGTCCGATGAGGCAGGGGATTGCGAGGAACAGGCCGCGACCCTGTAGAATGACCCCATGACCGCCCCAGCCCACACAGCGCGTGATCATCAGCCCGGCAACGGGTCAAACGGCTCCTACTGGCGCGACATCTACCGTGCTGTGGCCAGCATCGCCACGGGGTTGAAGCTGACGCTGCGGTATCTGTTCTCGCGCAGCGTGACCATCCACTACCCCTTCGAGCGGCTGGCCTTCGCCCCGCGCTACAGGGGCATCCACGAGTTCGAGGCCGAGAAGTGCATCGCGTGCAACCTCTGCGCCAAGGCCTGCCCCGTGGACTGCATCTACATCGATGCCACCGCGCCGCGGAAGATCGACCCCAAGACCGCCAAGGCCTCCGGTGGCGAACTGGTCCGCTTCGCCATCGACTACCAGAAGTGCATGTTCTGCGGCCTGTGCACCGAACCCTGCCCCACCGACTGCATCCACATGGGCAAGCTGCACGACCTGTCGGCCTACACGCGCCAGGAGATGGTCGTCGAGTTCACCGAGCTCGACCGCCGCGGCCAGCGAACCCCGCTGCCGCTGTGGATCGACCGCAATGCCGAGCGCATCCCCTGGGTCGCGGCCGAGCGCGAGCGCATCCTGCGCGGCGAGCTGGCCACCGACGCCGCGGATGTGCCATCGGTCTGATCGCCGGCCGCCTGGAAACGATGCAATGAGCTTTGTACTTCGACCCAACATGCCCCTCGCGGCCGAGTTGCGAGGGGCCGTCAGGGACCGCCTGGCCCGTGCCGCTGCGCACCTTCGCCC
>PUMS01000204.1 GCA_003551485.1 Phycisphaeraceae bacterium
CGGCCGGGCGAGCCGGTGCCGATCGTGCTTGAAGTCGACCGGGCCCCGCGCGGGCTGTATGCGCCGATCAGCGCCATCGTGGCCGATCGGGACGGGCATCACGTGTTCATTGTCGAGGATGATGAGGGCGATGAGCCGGCACGGGCGCGGCGGGTGGCGGTGCGGGTACTCGATGGCCATGGCGAGTTCAAGCGCATCGAGGCCGTTGAAGCCGGGGACGAGAACGCGCCCGGGACCGGGGGCGGGGGCGATGACCACGGCCTGGGGCCGGGGGTGAAGCTGATCGTCAAGGGGGCGCACTACCTGGTGGATGGTGAGCCGGTCGCCATCGTCGGCCGCGAGGAGCCATTGCCGTGAGCCTTCCGGAGCTGGCGCTGCGCTACCGGGTGATCGCGGTCGTGATGGCCGTGCTGCTGGTGGGCTCGGGCATCTTCGCGTTCGCGACGATGCCGCGGCGGGAGGACCCGGAGTTCACCATCCGCCGGTCCATGATCCAGACCGCCCTGCCCGGCGCCCCGGCACACAAGGTCGAGGAGCTGGTGACCTACCCCATCGAACAGGCCCTCGATGGCCTGGATGAGGTCGAACGCATCAGCTCGACCACGCGGCAGGGGCTTTCAATCGTTTACGTGAAGGTGGCCGACCAAGTGGCCCCCGGGCGCATCGACAGCGTGTGGGATGAGGTGCGCGCCCGCGTGTCACGGCTCGAGCCGCGCCTGAAGCGCCATGGGGCGGAGCGGCCGGTGGTGGATACCGACTTCGGCGATACCGCCGTGATGAAGATCGCCATCCACCAGCGGCCGCCGCCGGATGAAAGCGAGATCACCCACCCCTACACCCCGCGCCAGCTCGAGCAGATCGCCGACCGCATCAAGCAGCGACTGGCGCTGATCCCCGCCATCGCCAGGGCCGAGCTTTACGGTGTCAAGCCCGAGGCGATCTACCTCGAGACCGACATGGGCTCGTGGAGCCAGCTCGCCCTGACCACGCCGCAGCTCGAGCAACTGCTCACCGAGCGCAACATCATCGCCCCCGGCGGCCGCATCGACACGCCCCACGGTCGCGTGGCCATCCAGCCGCGGGGCGAGTTTGAATCCGTGGCCGAGATCGAGCGCCTCATCGCCGGCCACAGCGCTGCCGGGCAGACGGTGTACCTTTCCGACCTGGACATCACCGTCCTTCGCGACTATGCCGACCCACCGCCGGTCCTGGCGCGTTTCGGCGCGGCGGACCTGCCCCACAGCGTGCCCGCGGTGGTGGTGCACTTCACGCTCAAGAGCGGCGAGAGCATCACCGAGCTGGCCCGCGCGGTGGACCGCCAGCTCGAAAAGATGCAGCGCATCGAGCGCACCATCCCACCGGACATCGGCTTCGGCATCGTGGCTGACCAGCCGGCGACGGTGCGCGGCAAGATACGGGACTTTCTGGTCAACCTGGCGCAGGCGGTGACGATCGTGGTGCTGGTGGCCTTCCTGGCCGTGGGCCTTCGCATGGCGCTGATCATGGCGGCGGTGATCCCGATCATCATGACCGCAGCGATCGGCATCGTGCGGCTGTTCGGCGTGCAGCTCGAGCAGGTGACGCTGGCCTCGCTGATCATCGCCCTGGGCATGCTGGTGGACAACGCCATCCAGGTCAGCCACAACGCCCGCCGTCAGCAGCTCGAAGGCCACGACCCGCGCGAGGCGGCGGTGCGGGGCACGCGACAGGTCCAGGTGCCCATCCTCATGGCCACGCTGACCACCATCGCCGCCTTCGCCCCCATGCTCGTGGCCATCGAGGGGCCGCGCGGCGAGTACGTTTTCAGCCTGCCGGTGACCGTCAGCACGACGCTGATGCTGAGCTGGCTGGTGGCGGTGACGCTGACGGCGATGATGGCGGCGCGTTTCATCCACACGGGCACGGGCGGCTCGCCCCTGCTGGGTCTGGCCCGCGCTGCGCGCGGGCTGCTTCGCCGCCGCGGCCGGGGGCGGGGGCCGGGTGCCGCGGCCGGCGGCGGGGGTTCGGCCCGGGACCCGCTGAGGCATTACGAGCGCTTCGCCCGCACAGCGCTGCGGTATCGCGGGCTGACGATCGCGGTGTCGATGCTCGCCTTCCTCATCGCCGCGGCGATGGTGCCGCTTGGGGTGATCCAGACACAGTTCTTCCCCGATGATGAGCGTGACCTGTTCACCGTCGATGTGTACCTGCCCGAAGGGGCGACCCTGGCCCAGACCGACGCCGTCTGCCGCGAGGTCGAGCAGATCATCCGCGAACTGGGCACGGTGGAAGCCGCCGGCCGCGATGGTTCGGCAGGTGAGCGGCGGTTGAAGAACTACCTGGTCGGCATCGGCCGCGCTCCGCCGCGCTTTCATCTCGGCCTTGAGCCCGAGCCGCCCACACCGGCCTACGCCCAGTTCGTCGTCCGGGTCAACGATGCAGCGCAGACGCCCGGTTACGTGCGCGACGTGCACCAGGCGGCCCGTGCCCGCATCCCCGGCGCGCGCATCGTGGCCCGCAGGCTGGTGATGGGCCCGCCGGTGCGGTCGCCGATCGAGATTCGCCTCTCGGGCCCGGGCTTTGCCGATACCGACCGGATGCTCGACATCGGCGGGCAAATACTCGACATCGTGCGCAACACGCCGGGCACGTGGGATGCCCACCACGCCTGGGGCGAGAAGGGCTACCGCCTGGCGGTGGATATCGACACCGACCGTGCCGAACTGGCCCACGTCAGCCGCGCGTGGGTGGCGCGCAGCCTCAATGCCTTCTTTTCCGGCCACCGCCTGACCACCTTCCGCGAGGGCGACCACCTGGTACCGGTGTACCTTCGCCTTCCGCCGCGGCAGCGCCAGAGCCTGGCC
>PUMS01000145.1 GCA_003551485.1 Phycisphaeraceae bacterium
GCGGCTGGCGGCCGTGGCCATCAGCTCGATGCCGCAGCAGGCGGTGGCGAACGGCATCGGCCACAGCGAACTGCGACGCGACCAGTTGACCACCTTCTGCAACCGCGTGGTGACCACCCCCTCCTGCTGCAAGACCGCCTCAATGCCCATGTTCCAGACCTCTATAAACCGGACCCGAAAGTCCGCAATTTGCCGTTTCCGCGCCGGCGCCATCTCCGGGGCCAGCGCCATCCGCCCGATTATTGTCTGCCCCACCCAATCGAGCAACACCGCCCCGCCGCGGGCTGCCCCCCGGAAGGGAGCAGCCCGTAAGGTGGGTAGAGCGAGGCCTTGCGAGCGACGGCCTCAACAGCGCTGGGCGCCAAACCCACCAGTTCGGTAAGCAGCAGGCAGCAGGGCAAGAGCACCTCGCTCGCCCCATTCCACATCATCGCCCCCCGATTCTCTGGCACACAATTTCGGATCAACCGCCCCTCAGATCATCGGCCCAGGCGCTCAATCTCATCCCAGAACGCGGCCTCGGCCTCGCGGAAGCGGACGAAAAGCGCCTCCAGGTGCTCCAGCTTCCGCGCGATGGCCTGTTCATCGTCCGGCCGCGCGGCGGAAAAGGCGCGCAGGCTCTCACTGGCGGTCTGAAGCGCCCCGGCGGCCAGGGCGAATGAACGGGCGGCATCGTAGACGTTGTCGGTCTCCAGTTCCCGCGCGCTGGGCTCGTAGAGCAGCCGCCAGGGCGAGCGCCGCAGTTCGATGGCCGTGAGCTTGAGCTGGTCGGAGGTGATCTGGAGGTTGGCCATCGTCCGCTCGATCGTCGGCCCCTGGCTGGCGATGATCCGTGCGATCTGCTCGGCGGCATCGCCAAGCGACTCCGTCCCCTGCCGAGCCGAGCGCACCGCCTGGTCGATCTCGGCCATCGTCTGCTCCCGGAAGTGGCTGGATATCTCGGCCAGGTTCTCGACGGTGCGTTGCAGGGCCGGTTCGGCATCCTCCAGCGCCCGCCGCGCGGTCTGGCTGATGTGGCCGGCGTCGGCGACGATGGTGTCGAGGCCTTCGAACCAGCCCTCGGCCCGCTGCTCGAAGCCGCCGGTGATGCTTCGCACATCCTCGCTGGCGGCGCGCAGGTTGGCCATGGTCTGCCTGGCCTCGGGCAGCAGTTCGTGGGCCTCATCGAGCGTGGCCTTCAACCGTGCGGTGAGCTGGGGCAGCGCCTCGCGAAGCTCTGCGCTGATCAGGGGTGCATCCTCACTCAGCGCAGCGCCCAGGGCGTTCAGATCGGCCAGCAACTGCTGCAACTGCCGGCGCTGGAGGTCGCCAAAGCCCAGGTCGCGGGTGAGGTCCTCCACCAGCCGGCTCGGGGCGATCGTGCCCGGCAGCGCCCCCGGCGGGATGTGCGCCGCGATGGCCCGGGCCAGGTCCGGATCCTCCACCAATGCCTCGAGCGAGGCCGCATCCAGCCGGCGGCCGGGGTCGTAGGGCTCAGCGCGGCCGGCGTGGCGGATGTTGAGCCTCGCACCCGTGCCGATCGGCGGGGCGATGATCTCGATGCGGGCATCCCAGCCAAGCTCATACCGCGCCGGCAGGCTGAACCGCACCAGCTTGCCCACCACGCGGCCGGGCCGCTGCTCATCGAACACGTCCCGAACCGACGTCACCCGCCCGACCACCTGGTCGCCCAGGGTCACATCATCGCCCACCCGCAGGCCGTCGATGCCATCGGCCAGCTGGAAATACACCCCCGCCTTCTGGCGCGGCTCGAACATGGCCTGGAAATCGGACAGAAGCAGGACGAACAGGACGAACAGGAACAGTCCGATAAGGACGAAGACCCCGGCCTTGACGTTGTCGCGTTGCAGCTTCATGGCGGCTGATCCCTGTCCATCCCCCCGGAAGTACCCAAGGGGGCAAGATTCCGCAATGCGCATCTCCGCACAGCGCCGATGCGCCGAATCATGCCCCGGATCGGCCGTGATGGCAAACCCGATCCTCCCGGGAGGGGGGCAGGATTCTGACCGCTCCCCCCCCATTGCACCTCGTGCGCCCAGGCCCATCGGTCGTTCAGCGGTCTGCAATAGGACCGGGGGCCTGTTCGCTGGAACCGCAGATGGCCATACGGTCGACGCTCCCGACGCAGCGCGGTAGATTCGCCGCGATGCCGTGGGGGGCGATCGCACACACCGTTCCCAAATGAAAGGGTTTGTCATGATGAGGTTGTCGGTTTTTCTGCCGGTGCTGGCGGCGCTGCTGCTGGGGCCGTTGATGGTGAGGCCCGCCTTTGCGCTGGGTGAGGTCGAGCGGCCGTTCCTCTTGTGGACGGCCGGCGACATCGAGAAGATGCAGCAGCGCCTCGAGAACGACCCGGATTACGCCCGGATCGTCGAGCAGACGCTGGCCGATCCGGAGGGCCACGAGCGGCACCTGCTGGCGCTTTGGCGCTACGCGGTGAAGGGCGATGAGGAGGCCGGGGCACAGCAGAAGGCACGGCTGCTGCGCGTGGCGCGCTCGGCCGTGCCGCGCGGCGCAGCGCAGTGGCAGACGGTGCTGCGCTACGACCTGCTCTACGATGAGCTTTCCGAGGATGAGCGGCAGGAGGTCGAGCAGTTCTTCCGCACCTACATCGACCACGGCGTCTTCCGCAACTCGCTGTTCGACCGCGAGGTGTTCAACGATGAGCGAAACTACAGCCGCTACCATGCCCACTACCACCGGCTGGACAACTGGCTGCCCAACATCACCTTCCCCCGCGTGCTCAGCGCCAACCTCATGGCCGCCGCGCTGGCCGATGAAGAGCTGATCCGCAAGGTCTGGGACCACTACGGCTCGTGGCGCTGGTACTTCGATGAGTA